>JAFQAU010000104.1 GCA_017399885.1 Lachnospiraceae bacterium | reverse complement strand
GTATCTCTTAGATTGATCCGATAAATTCCCTCTTCATACTTTTCCCATGATTCCTTTTTATCTGCAATTTTGTATCCTGTCAATATGGGCATTGTTCCTTCCCCATAAGCAGAAATAGTCGTGATCTTATCATCAACCTTCACAATGTTTGGATCAAAGGTTCCATAAAAAGTATCGCCTCTTTTGAACAGAATCGTATCGCCACTCATATAAGTTTTACTCTGTGCCATCTCATAAGACATGGGATTTTTTTCATCTGTTCCCTTAGAAGATGTGCCCGTACTTGATACATAATATGTAGTTTTCCGATTGAACAGTTCTGATTCTTTCACTGCATTTTTTTCATACATTTCTTTATACGTAACAATTTCTAACTCATTCTCACTTTTTGTATTTACATAGTCCAGTACCTGACTAAGTGTATCCATGGAAATCTCTGAGTTATCATGAAAGTAAAACACACACCATGTTTTATTCGC
This sequence comes from Lachnospiraceae bacterium, assembly GCA_017399885.1. Lineage (GTDB taxonomy): Bacteria > Bacillota > Clostridia > Lachnospirales > Lachnospiraceae > CAG-411. Next base: position 1,957 of record JAFQAU010000104.1, on the reverse strand, counting down.
AATGGCATCGTCTATGGAAGCTTTAATTTTATCTACATCATTTTTATAATTTCCCAAACCACCTCGATAGTGATAATATACAGAATCTAAAGCAATTTCCTTTTTTTCATATTCCATTCCATACAAATCAGAATAACTGTAAATGGAAGATGCCCACCGTTCCGATGCCTCTGCACCAACAACCTGTCCGGAACCTCCCGCTAAAATGATTCCATTTACATCAAATCCATAATGCTGAAACATCTGCTTTGTTCTTACAAAAAAGGAATACATAGTATTATAATCCTCCATTCCTTCTTTGATAAGAACCCCTCCATTATGCGCAATAATCTCCCCTCCGGCTGCCTCCACCCGCCTTGCAACTTCCAGTCTAGTCTCTTTTTCAGAGGATGCATTTTCGATTAGTGACTCTGGAACCGTTGCAAGCACCAAAGGTACTTTTTTCTCTATAAATAAATCTGCAAATTGATCCATAGGAGACCTTGTATCATCATTAACAAATGTAATATATGCTTTATCTGGTTTCTGATAAATGGTTCTGTCCTTTTTGTATGCCTCATACTTTTCATTAATCTTATCTTCCAATTCTGTCCGTTTTATTACCGGCAGCTTGTCAAACTCTTCATCTGTCAGATACAATATCTTCTGTAGCGTGAAACTCTGATGACCATACATAGTCAGATGCATTTTTACTGCATGTTCCGGAACAGTCACCACTACACCGGACTTGCTTTTGCTGAGTGTATTGGACAGTGCGTCTGCAACTACGTTATCCTTCTCATCCAAAAACAAAACTGGTGCATAGAAAAAATCCCAACTTCCCGTCCATCCCACACCATAGGTTTTTATAAAATACTCTTCCCCTGCCTGAACCGGTATATAATGTTTTGGAGAGGTCGCTCCAATAGGTTCCGTAAGAATATCATCGATATAATCCCCCTTGGTGGTCCATGCTTTACTTGCCGTAAATTCCGGCAAAATATTCTCATATACTACAGTAATTCCTGTGTCGGATTTCTTCAGATCATAAATATTATTATTCTCCTCATCATGCTGGACGTAAAGTTTATCCCCCACTTCAATCAATGAATTTTTTGAAATAAATCCATCTTCTGCACTGGTCTTCATACCACTAATGCATAAAGAAACACACAACGTTACCATAAATAAAAATTTTTTCTTCATTTTCTTTCCCCACTTTCTATTGTTTTCTTATGCTTTCATTCATTATTGTGGCGGCCCATCGTTTTCTTTTCCACCAACCAGAACATCTGTATCAAAAGCTTTTTTTGATAGTGTTTCATCTCACTTTTATCACTTTCACCTTGCTCCATTTACCATAAGCTTTCTTACCATTTACTTTCACATACGCACGAATTCGTATATAATACTTTTTTTTCTTCAGTTTTCCTATGGTATAGCTTGTCTTTTTCTTTGATGCGTCTGCCTTTTTCACAGAAGAAGGAAACTTCTTTGAAATACTGTACTGGATTTGATATCCACTGCATTTTACTTCCTTCCATTGTAACTTTACCTTACCAGACCCAGCAGAAAATTTTTTTATTGCTGTTTTCTTTGGCAATGTGGTAACTGATAAATTCGTATATTTACTAGTGTAAATCTTCTCATTGCTACTATTTGCATAAGCACAAATACGAAACTTATAAGATGTCCCTGCAACCAGCTTTTTCACAGTATAAGACTTTGTTGTTCCTGATTTCACATCTTTTAAAAGTTTCCATTTACTGGATTTGTAAACATAAATCTTATATCCGGTTGCATTATTATAGGAGGCCCATTTTAATGTAATCTTATCTTTTGAGTTTCCCCATTTTCTAGTTCTCTATTGCGCAAAAACCGCTATTCCATAGTATTGGGCTAATGTTAGTTGTTGTGATTGTTCTTTTTTTAAAAGAAAACCTTTTATGCCTGAGCGTGTTCTGGCAAGGACACGCTC
>JAFQAU010000103.1 GCA_017399885.1 Lachnospiraceae bacterium | reverse complement strand
CATATTTTACTTAACGAGGTACGAGTTTTAGTAAAATAGCGTACAGAGTAGATGCGTAAGGAATATTGTTGCAAAAGGCATGCAACACGCATCTGGCACGCAAAGTGGAGCAAGTCCCTCATGAATGAGGGATTTAGGGAGCTGAAGTGGACTTGTCCACTTTGCTCCTTAAAAATGTAATGTAGAAATGTTGCTGTTGTCACAGATTTGTGTCTAGTGGCATCACGATTGCAATAACCACTCTGCTATATCACAAACCTCAATTCCTTCATAACTATACTTTGGATGTCTCGTTCTTGCAATAATCATTTTCGGATATGCATCCTTTATTTTTAAAAGCGGTGAATATTCTCTTTCAAAGGTTTTTTCCTCAGATATATTATCACTAACCTGAATATAAATCTTTTCACTACCACGTTGTGCCACAAAGTCAATTTCCTTTTGGTATAGTTTTCCTACATAGACATCAAAACCTCTCCGTAATAATTCTATACACACAATATTTTCATACACACGCCCATAATCCATATTTCGACTCCCCAAAATTGCAGTACGAATTCCACTATCACACAAGTAGAATTTATCAGATGTTTCTAAATATTTTTTGCCTCTAATATCGTATCTTTTAATATCATAAAAAACAAATGCGTTGCACAAATATTTGATATATTTCCCAACTGTTACATGATTGGTAGACACTTTGTTTGCTGATAAAATGTCACTCACTTTATTCGGAGAAGTTAAATTGCTAATATTATCCATTAAAAATTCACTTAAATGTTGCAACACCAGTGTGTCAGGTAAATTATATTTTTGCACCAAATCTCTATTTACAATTGTTTCATAAACCTCTTTAATATAGGCACTTCTATCCAAATCATTGAGATATACAAAAGAACCTGCCAAACCACCTTTCAATGCATATTCGTCAAAAAGCTTATCTTTGTCGCTAATATGGGAATAATATTGGCAATATTCTTGAAAACTAAATGGAAATACATGAATTTCAATATATCTTCCAGTAAATAGTGTTGCTAAATCTGCACTCAGTAAAAACGCATTGGACCCCGTAACATAAATATCATATTTTTCTTTTGAATATAAACTATTAATGGCTAATTCAAATTTTGGGCACATCTGAACTTCATCAATAAACAAATAATTTTGTTTCTCTGGTTCATATCGTTCTTCTACATAAGCATGTAGTGCATGATATTCTTTTATTTCTTCATATGCCAAATCCATGTAATCAATAAAAATAATATTGATGTCTTTAAAGTTGTTTTTTAAATATTCCATGTATGCCTGCATAAGCTTTGATTTTCCAGAACGTCTGATACCTGTAATAATTTTGATATCCGGTGTGTCTTTTAATTCAATAACTCTATCCAGATATTTTTTTCTAATAATTGTTTTCATTTTTTCACCACTTTCGAAACTTTATTTTTTTTTCACTTTTGAAACTACCTATATTATATCAGTTTATCCTATTCTTATGCAAACGTTCACTTTCGAAACTTTAAAATTTTTTTACTTTCGAAACCATTCAAGGATGAACGAAACAACATCCTTCTCACAGAAATTCAAAAAAATGAACCAAATGCAATGAAGATGGCACCGTTACAGCTGCGGTGTACCGAATGAAATAGTGCTATGTAAAATCGAGCGGGATGATTCCTGCTCGATTTTCATATGTACCTGCTAATTTGGCATTGATAGAGCAGGGGGCAAAAGAGCGAGTATACCAGAGAGTACAGACAAAGATTACAGCATATATGGAATTTGTTTTTGAAGGAATACCATCTCCTTTCATAAGTTCCCAGGATAATATATTTTATACTTAATGAAAATTATGTTATAATATGGTAGGATATGTATTAATAAGATGTAAAAAGGCTCGATTTAGGTTATTGTTTTGAGGCCATTTAAAGTACTAGAAATAGGGGGGAGAAGATTTGGGGGTTAATCTTTATTCTATTAGTTTTTTAATATCTATTTTGATGCTTGTTTTTTTACTTGTTGTGGGATACAAACAGAATATTACATTCTATATGCTTGTTTTTATTATAATTACCATTAGCAATATGGGGTATTATTCTATTTCCTCTGCAACAAGCATAGAAACTGCAGTTTTGGGAAATAGGCTGACATATCTTGGGGGAGTTTTTATACCCTTATTGATGTTTCTTTGTTTTCTTAAGCTATGTAAGCTTAAAATACCAAAGCTTCTTTTGTCTTTCTTATTTATTTATGCTATTGTAGTCTTGTATTACGCATTTTCTATTGAACACAGGACGGATTATTATAGAAGCATAGAATTGATTAGCAATAATGGTATGTCCTTTCTTGTTAAAGAATATGGTCCTATGCATAAATTGCATACGTGGTATTTAACTATATCCTTTTGTTGTTCCTTGGGAGTTATTTTTTATTGCTTTTTTAAAAAGAATAATATCTCATATAAGGTTACAGTTTCATTATTGGTAGCAGAGTTAGGTACAATAATCATATATTATGTAAATAGTACATCTTTAGGGAACTATGAGTTAACCGCCGTTGCATACATAATTGATGAAGTAGTTATATTAGTGCTTATTAGAAGAATAAATATGTACGAAATTTCAGAAAATATTGCCCAGGCTCTAGATAAGCATTCTACATATGGATATTTGGTATTTGATAATCATATGAGGTATGTTGGATGTAATGATATGGCGCTAACTTACATACCGGAAATTGCAAAGCAGAAGGTAGATGAACCATTAAGTGAGGAAAATACACCTTTTTTATATCGACATTTTTCAGAGTGTATGAGTGATCCAAAAGTTATGAAGGAAGATTGTGAGCATTTAATTGAGAGAGATGATCTTTTTCTGAAATGTGGCATTAAAAATTTATCCTACGGTAGAAAGCAAAAGAAAATTGGTTTTTTAATTGAGTTAGTTGATGATACACAACAACAAAAGTATATGAAGCTTTTAAATAATTACAATACTGATTTGTTAGAGGAAGTACGCAAGAAAACGGCACGTATTAATCAGTTGCAGGATAAGATGGTTCTTGGAATGGCAGACATGATTGAAAACAGAGACAGCAACACCGGTGGTCATATTAAGAGAACCAGTAAGGTTATTAGAATATTTACTGAGAAACTGACAAAGTATAATGCGGAGTATCATTTAACTAGAGATTTTTTAGAAAATGTAGCCAAAGCAGCTCCCATGCACGACTTGGGGAAAATAGCTGTAGATGATAGCATACTTAGAAAACCGGGTAAGTTTACACCTGAGGAATTTGAAGAAATGAAGAAACATTCCGAGAAGGGTGCCGAAATCATAGGGCAGCTGTTAGAAGATGTAGAAGATGAGGAGTTTGTACAGATTGCCAAGAATGTAGCCTATTATCATCATGAAAAATGGAATGGGGAAGGATACCCCAAACATTTGGCAGGAGAGAATATTCCAATGGAAGCTAGAATTATGGCCCTTGCTGACGTATTTGATGCCTTGGTAAGTAAAAGATGCTATAAGGAAAAAATGGATTATGAGCGGGCATTTTCAATTATTGAAGAATCTTCAGGAAGCCATTTTGATCCCAAGCTTACGGAAATATTTTTACAATGTAGGGAAAGCTTAGTAGAATTTTATAATAGTGAAGAAGAATAGAAAAGTTTTATAAAACAAAGCTCCGGTTCTTAACAGAGAAACGGAGCTTTCATTTGTTATGCTTATTTAGTGATTTTTATTTTCTTTGTATTACATTTATAGTAGCCCAATCAATATTGTCGTCGTTTCATCAATTTCTAATGTTAGAAAATATGGTTTTAATTCAAATAGGAGAAACTTGTTTCAAAGGTTTCCCAAATTCCTCCCTGTGGATTTAGATGAAAGCTTACACTTTTCTTGGTCTTTGGATGAATAAAAGAAAGAGAATTGGAAAATAGAGCAATATTTTTCCAGTTTCCTTTTTCATCTGTTGCAGAGGAATTATATTTGGTATCTCCCCAAATGCCTGCCAAATGATGTGCCATTTGTACACGAATCTGATGATGTCTTCCCGTGAGGAGCTCTACTCTTATTAAGGACAAGTTTTCTTTCGCATCCAATACTTCGTAATATAATTCAGCTTTTTTACTGTTTTTAGTTTTGTTTTTTACCACAGTGGATACGTTGTTTCGCTGATTTTTCTCAAGGTAATCAGAAAGAAGTGTCTTTTCTTGTCCAATTTTTTGGGACAGGTCCTTGGTTACTATGCAGTAGTATGTTTTTTGCATCTTCTGTTCTTGGATTTGCTTGCTCAATTCTTTTGCTGCAAAGGGAGTTTTCGCAAATGCCATAATGCCTCCTACAGGTCTGTCTAAGCGATGTACCAAGCCAATATAAGGCTCTTTCCCAGGATTCTTTTGGTGGCAATGGTTTCTAAGCTGATTGACCAAATCATAATCCAAAGTTTTGTCGCTTTGTACAGGAACACCCGGTTTCTTTTCGCAAACAAGAATATCCATATCTTCGTATAAAATGTTTAAGTCCATGGTTTCATTACTACCTTTCTGTTTCTAGTGCTTGTGTTTCAATAGCTTATGCTTACTTTCCAAATAACTACATAATTTTAGCTTATTCTAACATAAATTTTAGCATAATGCTATGTGAAGAGTATTTATCTATTTTTTTTATTTTAGAAGGATATTCTGCGAAAGATTTCTATTGTATGCGCGGAAATGCTTTTTACGATCTCCACATACATACCCATACGGATAGTGTTTGCTCCTTTGTTATTGATTGTATCTGTTAATTTGTGGAATGGCAAAAACAATCATTGAGGATGGGCACAGATTTATGAAAGGAAACATTTACCCTGAGAAAATGCTAAAAAATAGAACATAATAAAAAAGAGAGAAAATTGATTGTAACAGTTTAGGTAGGTTTGCACACCTTGCAGAGAACGGTTCCAATTTATTTGCATCGATACGTGGATAATCAGTAACATGATTTTTCCACCCTAAATAGTTACATGAAAGGTACAGAGTATTGGAAAGTAGGGGATTAGGTGGAAAAAAGCAAGAAAAAAATCTTATTCACAATGACAATAGCTACTGTAATAGTATATCTTATATTTCGATATTTATTTTCGTGGCTTGCACCAGTGTTGTTAGCGTTGGCAGCAGGAAAGGTTTTACTTCCTTTTATGAAATTTTTAAGAGAAAAATGTCATTTGCCAAGAACGGTAAGTGTGGTATTGCCAGTGGGTTTATTTTTTGCAGTATTTGCGTGGGGACTGTATTACTTTGTAGGAGTGTTTTGCGGGCAATTGGTTGTATTTGCTAAGCGATTACCTGTATATCAGGAGATGTTCAATGGGGGAATAGATAGGTTGTGTGGTTGGTGTGATGAAATCTTATTTGTAGAGGATGGAACGGTATACGCCTATATTTCCCTTAAATTTAATAAGGTATTTGAGCAGATTACTTCTGAGGGGGTACCAAAATTTACAGTAGGAGCTTTCCGGTTGCTAAAAAAGATTCTAGGATTTGCCGGAAGCTGTGGAATTGTTTTGATTCTTACCTGTATGGTGGGAAAGGACTTAGAGGAATTAAAAAGGAAGTATCGGCAATCGTTTTATTATGAAGAGATACAAATGTTTCTAGTTCCTCTAAAGCAGGTTTGTCTTGCTTATGGAAAAGCTCAATTAATAATTATATCCCTTATTGGAGCAGTGTGTACACTAGGATTTTGGCTGGCTGGGAGTAAATATGCATTATTATTTGGTGTAATGGTAGCCATTTTTGACGCATTTCCAGTGGTAGGAAGCGGTTTGATTTTAGTTCCCCTTGCCATTTATGGAATCTTCCAAAGTAATTGGGTGGTAGCCGTTATTTATATAGGAATGTATTTATTATGTCAGTGTATCAGACAGTTTTTGGAACCTAAATTGATTGGAAATAAAATAGGCATTCATCCTTTTTTCATTCTGTTAGCTGTTTATTTTGGTGTGAAGGCATATGGAATATGGGGGGTGGTTTTGGGGCCTATAAGCTTTGTGGTTCTACAAACATTATATGGTAAGTTACGGGAGAATAAGGGCTAGGAAGAAAAAATGAACAGGACCTAAACAAATTTTTATAAGTTTGCCTCCATGATAATGATGATAGGAATGTTTTGTTGCCTTTTCTTCGTTTTTATGAGCAATCTTCTTTTAAAGAAACATTTGTTAAAGGAAAGGAAAAAGCTCTTTCTAAAAGACTGTAGCCTCCCTGTTTACGTTTCTAGTGTTATGGATACGCCTTGTATTTATTGGTTTCACCCTCTTGTGTGGTGTGCCATATGGCTGGCTTCGAAGGATAGTGAATCTGCCTGTGATGAACAGACGGTAAAAACGCTTGGAGAAGGCCACCGACGTGCTTATGGAGAGGCTTTAATCAAAATATCTACAACAAAAAGCAGGAAACAGGATATTTTTATGTGTACAACAGGAATTACAAAAGGTCAGAATGACCTGAAAGAAAGGTTGGAATTGCTAGTGAAAAGAACAAGAAATCACACATTTGTTGTAATTATGATTTTACTCATGGTTATCTGTTTGGTTGGCTGTACATTTTCAAGACAGGAAAAAACATCCGTAGAAAATATCCAAAAACAGGATACCTATGTGGAAAACACCCTTTTACCAAAGGAAGAAACGGAAACCACAGATAATATAGTATCTGTGGCTGAAGAAAAGGAATTGAACTACAAGAAAGATGGGTTAATCTATGAAGAGGTTCCGGATTGGGTTATTGGCGACCATTATTGGGCTAATGTGGTAGAAGATGTAGAACGTAATAAGAAAAAACAGAAAACAGACGCAAAAGAACCAACAAAATGGTTCCAAAGTCTGGACGGTAAACACAAAATTAAAGTTAGAAGGTGGGACAATCTCATTTGTTCCTGTGACAAATATTTAATTTATGAATATGATGGTACGATTCATAATTAAAATCCTTTCGTTTTTCGTAGGCAGAAACCCACTACCTTTAGGTGGTGGGAGGAGCCTTGTGAATTGTAGCTGTTATCCTTGGTTTTCTATGTATTTTTGTATAGTGGCTGACGATACCTCGCCTATACT
>JAFQAU010000102.1 GCA_017399885.1 Lachnospiraceae bacterium | reverse complement strand
GTAGGAAATAGTATGGAGAATAGAAATCAAGAAAGAAACAAAGTAGGAAATAGCATGGAGAATAGAAATCAGGAAAGAAATGGAGTAGGAAATAGCATGGAGAATAGAAATCAGGAAAGAAACGGAGTAGGAAATAGCATGGAGAATAGAAATCAGGAAAGAAATAGAGTAGGAAATAGCATGGAAAATAGAAATCAAGAAAGAAATGGAGTAGGAAATAGCATGGAAAATAGAAATCAAGGAAGAAATGGAGTAGGAAATAGCATGGAAAATAGAAATCAGGAAAGAAACGGAGTAGGAAACAAAACAGAAAATAAAGCGCAGGAAAAAAATAGTGTTGGTAATTCTTCAAGATGTAAAAATGAGACAAGCAAAAATACAACAAAAGATTGTAATAAATAATTTATAACTATTTAGAAGTATAAATAGTTATCGTTCTAAGTCTATAAATTTTGATTTCTAGACGAAAGGATTAGAAATTATTTCTATCTACTCAACTAATCTCAAATGGGATTGCTTATCTGTCTGGCAATCCGTACATGCGTCATGCTGTTTTTTGCATGGGTGCATAGGATTCACAAAACTCCCATGCGGAACAGATTTATGGTAGTGCAGAATATGGAAGCATGGGAGTTTTTAACAGTTCAGTCTATGGATGAACAGTTACTTTAATAGCAATAAGTACATAGTGTTTTTTTTGTCATATAATAAGAAGGGGTAGCAAAATAACTGAGCTAAGAGGATGCATATAATACTTTTGTAAAACCCTCTTTGAAAGCATTAATTTTATAAGAATATATTTAACATGCAAACAGGGGGATGGCTATGGATGTTGAAGTAATTGCTGTGTGGGATTTGATGGAAATGCAAAGGAGTGAAGATCTTATTCTTATTGATGTAAGAGATAAAGAAGAATTTGAAAAAAATCATATAGAAAAAGCCTTAAATATACCATATGAAGAAGTTATGAAGCACGAGATTTGGAATACAAAGGGAAAGAAAATTGTGCTTTATTGCGAAAGAGGCAATACCAGTTTAATGTTAGTGAAGGAATTAGCAGAGAAAGGAATTGCAGTAAAATCTTTATTTGGAGGAATCAGGGCGTATGAAAGCTTTAAATCCAAATTAAAAAAAATATAAAATAGTTTTCAGGGAACGTTGTACTTGTATGCATCCTCGTATATGAAACATCCACAGAAATCTATTTAAGGTACTATCTTAGCGTTTAAGATATATGGATTCTTTACTTTTTACAAACCCTTGTGCAGCAATGTATGCTAGAACTACCTGTACTATTAGGGTACTGATGTATATGGTATTATTTTTTTCTTTTTTTTCGTTATAAGATACGATATAATAAATAAGTATGCAGTTTCATTCTGTTTTATGCAGAATGTCTATATATTTTGCTTTTATATGCATTAATGAAAATGAAAAATGGGGAGAGAGATGATGAAGGAAAATAGTTTTTCGAGTAAAATAGGTTTTATATTAGCAGCCGCAGGTTCTGCAGTGGGATTGGGAAATTTATGGAGATTTCCTTATTTGGCAGCAGAATATGGAGGTGGGATTTTTTTATTAGTCTATTTAATTTTGGCTGTAACTTTTGGTTTTGCTTTGATGCTTACAGAGATTACAATAGGAAGAAAAAGTGGAAAGAGTGCACTGGAAGCATTTGGAGTACTTAATAAAAAATGGAAGTTTGTTGGGTATATAGCATGCTTGGTTCCTTGTATTATTTTTCCATACTATTGTGTAATAGGCGGGTGGGTAGTAAAATACTTATCTACTTCTTGCTTTGGACAACTACATGAAACAGCAACAGATGTTTATTTCACCAATTATATAGGAAAAACTGTTGAGCCAATTGTGTGGTTATTTATTTTTATTTTGTTAACCACAGGGGTTGTAATCATGGGTGTACAAAAAGGTGTTGAAAATGCAAGCAAGATATTAATGCCAATACTAGTGGTTCTTTCTATTGCAATTGCTATATTTGGTTTGACACAGAAGGGGGCTATGGAGGGCTTACTATTTTATATTAAGCCGGATTTTAGTAAGTTATCCTTTAGTTTGGTGTTTGCTGCATTGGGGCAACTATTTTATTCTATGTCCTTGGCAATGGGAATTATGATTACTTACGGTTCTTATATGAAGAAAGAAAATGATCTGGAATCTTCAGTAAGGCAGATTGAAATTTTCGATACAGGAATTGCATTTATTTCAGGATTGATAATCATTCCGTCTGTATTTGTTTTTTCAGGTGGAGATGAGTCAGTTTTAAGTTCAGGACCTAGCCTTATGTTTATTACATTGCCAAAGGTATTTGATAATATGCCAATGGGAGACATAGTAGGTGTTGTATTTTTCGTGTTGGTGTTATTTGCTGCACTTACTTCTTCTATTTCTATTATGGAAACAATTGTATCTTTTTTTGAAGATAAAACAAAGTTAAAAAGACCTGTTATTTGCTTAATTGTAGCTGGGGTTTCTTTGTTAATGGCAGTACCATCATCTTTAGGATTTGGCGTTTGGGAGCATATTAAGCCATTAGGATTTTCTATTTTAGATTTCTTTGATTTTATTAGTAATAGTGTTATTATGCCAATCGTGGCATTTCTTACGTGTATTTTTGCAGGGTATATAATGAAGGTAAAAGGAATTGCGGAAGAAGTAAAAATAAGTTCAAAATTTATAGAAGAGAAGTTCTATGCAATCATTATTCGTTATATGGCACCTGTGTTTATTGTTATTATATTCATAACTTCTATATTAAATGGTTTGGGGATTATTAAATTATAGAAAGCTTTAAGTTGCTCAACCAACCTTATGAGAGAATGCTTATTGGCTGTGGAATCCGCTCCTGTAAGCAGAGAAATTTATGAAACGTATATGCTAAATTATAAAATAATGTGGTCTTAATTCCATCTAACTTGTTTGATGGGTTAAGGCCACAAGTTATTTTAGGAACTGTGTAAATGAATGTTATAGTGTTGGTAGGTTATTAGAACGATAAACAAGGAGTTTATGACATTTTAGGGAGATGTATTAAGAAAAAAATTAGGAAAAGTGTACTAAGAAAAATACAAGGTTTGGTTTAATTATACATTGCTTTTTTTTGAAATCAAGGTTATACTGTAGATAGTACAAGGGACTTGAAATCTAGGGCAGAAGCTAGGTTTCCGCTCTTTGAGATGGTAACTTGTACAACGTGTTCAGCACACAGCATGACTCCGTGTTAGGAGGAGGGGGTTCCTAAAGTTTGAATTCCCGATGGAATGTTGTCTATTGGAAAGGCAATGGAACAATAAACGTTCACCAAGAGATTTTCATGGTGAATAGTCAAGATGTTTTGTAACAATAATCATATATATCAAAGGAGGAATTATAATAATGTTATCAAGTCAAGCATGGGAAGGTTTTGAAGGTAGACAGTGGAAAGAAGAAATCAACGTAAGAGATTTCATTCAGAAAAACTATACACCATACACAGGAGATGAATCATTCTTAGCAGATCCTACAGATGCAACTAATAAATTATGGGGTGCATTACAGAAATTACAGAAGGAAGAGAGAGCAAAAGGCGGTGTTCTTGATATGGATACTGATATTGTTTCTTCTTTAACTTCACATGAAGCAGGATATATAGATGAGTCATTAAAAGATTTAGAGCAGGTTGTTGGTCTTCAGACAGATAAGCCACTTAAGAGAGCGTTTATGCCTTATGGTGGTATTAACATGGCTAAACAATCTTGTGAAATGTATGGTTATACACCAAACCCAGAGCTTATTAAAATCTTTACAGATTATCATAAAACACACAACCAGGCAGTATTTGACGCTTATACACCAGAGATGAGAGCTATCCGTAAGTATAAGATTGTAACAGGTCTTCCTGATACTTATGGTAGAGGACGTATCGTAGGTGACTACAGAAGAGTTGCTCTTTACGGTATTGATATTCTTATCGAAGAGAAAGAAAAAGATAAAGAAAACTGTGGTTGTGGAATTATGACAGACGATATTATTCGTCAAAGAGAAGAACTTCAGGAACAGATTAACGCATTAAAAGGTATGAAAGAAATGGCTAAGATTTATGGATATGATATTTCTAAGCCAGCTACAAATGCAAAAGAAGCTTTCCAATGGACATATTTTGGATACTTAGCAGCAATTAAGACTCAGAACGGAGCTGCTATGAGTATCGGTCGTGTTACAACATTCTTAGATATCTATGTTGAAAGAGACTTAAAGAATGGTGTAATTACAGAAACAGAGGCACAGGAACTTGTTGACCATATGACAATGAAGTTCAGAATGGTTAAATTTGCTCGTATTCAGTCATACAATGAATTATTCTCAGGAGACCCAGTTTGGGCTACATTAGACCTTGCTGGTATCGGTGTAGATGGTCGTCCTTTGGTAACAAAGACAGACTTCCGTTTCTTACACACATTGGAGAACATGGGACCTTCACCAGAGCCTAACATCACAGTACTTTACTCTTCAGCACTTCCTGAAGCGTTTAAGAAATACTCAGCTAAGATTTCAATTAACACATCTTCTGTACAGTACGAGAACGATGATGCTATGAAACCTGTATGGGGTGATGATTACGCAATCTGCTGTTGTGTATCCGCTACACAGACTGGTAAAGAAATGCAGTTCTTCGGAGCTAGAGCAAACCTTGCTAAATGTTTATTATACGCTATCAACGGTGGTATGGATGAAAAAGCTAAAGTTCAGGTAGGACCAGCATATCAGCCAATCACTTCTGAGTATTTAGATTATGATGAAGTTATTAAGAAATATGATGTTATGATGGATTGGTTAGCAGGTGCATACGTTAACGTATTAAACTTAATCCAGTATATGCATGACAAATATTACTATGAAGCAGCGCAGCTTGCATTAATTGATACAGAGGTTCGTAGAACATTTGCAACTGGTATTGCTGGTTTCTCACATGTAATCGATTCATTATCTGCTATTAAATACGCAAAAGTTAAGACTGTTAGAGATGAAACTGGTCTTGTAGTTGATTACGAGGTAGAGGGTGACTTCCCACGTTACGGTAATGATGATGATAGAGCAGATGAAATTGGTGTATGGTTACTTAAGACATTCCTTGAGAAAGTTAAAAAGAACCACACATATCGTAATTCTGAGCCTACAACTTCTATCCTTACAATTACTTCAAACGTTGTATATGGTAAAGCTACAGGAGCTATGCCTGATGGACGTAAGGCTGGAGAACCATTATCACCAGGAGCTAACCCAAGTTACGGTGCTGAACAGAATGGTTTAGTTGCTTCATTAAATTCATTAACAAAACTTCCTTATGAGTGGGCATTAGATGGTATTTCAAATACTCAGACAATTAACCCAAGTGCATTAGGAAACAATGAAGAAGATCGTAAGAACAACTTAGTACAAGTTTTAGATGGTTACTTTGATCAAGGTGCACATCACTTAAATGTAAACGTATTCGGAAAAGAAAAATTAATTGATGCTATGGAACATCCAGAAAAAGAAGAATATGCAAACTTCACTATCCGTGTATCTGGATATGCTGTTAAGTTTATCGATTTAACAAGAGAACAGCAGATGGATGTTATTGCAAGAACTTGTCACGAGGCAATGTAATTTATGCAAGAACCTGTAATAGGTAGAGTTCATTCAATTGAAAGTTTTGGTTCGGCAGATGGCCCTGGAGTGCGCTATATAGTGTTCCTCCAGGGATGCCGAATGAGATGTAAATATTGTCATAATCCGGATACATGGGCATTGCAGGAATGCCAAAGTCAAACATCAGAAGAAGTGTTGCAAAAAGCACTTAGATACAAGAACTATTGGGGAAAGAATGGTGGAATTACCGTTAGTGGTGGTGAAGCCTTATTACAGATTGATTTCCTTATAGACTTGTTTAAAAGAGCAAAAGAAAAGGGAGTTCATACCACGTTGGATACTTCAGGCAGTCCATTTGTAAGAACGGGTGAATTCTTTGATAAGTTCCAGGAATTAATGAAGGTTACTGATTTATTTATGCTGGATATCAAGCACATAGACTCTGAGGCTCATAGAGAGTTGACTGGTCAGCCAAATGAGAATATCCTTGATATGGCAAGATATTTATCAGAACAGAAGAAGGATATGTGGATAAGACATGTACTGGTTCCAGGGTATACAGATTCAATAGAGCAGTTACAATCATTGCATGAATTTATAGAAAGCTTGGATTCCGTGAAACGTGTAGAGGTACTCCCGTATCATACGCTTGGTGTGTTTAAGTGGGAACAGCTTGGTATCCCTTATGGATTAGAAGGTGTGAAACCGCCAACACAAGAGCAAGTGAATAAAGCAAATGAAATATTAGAGACTCAAAAATATTTAGAGTAATAAAAAAGTCACACGAAGTAGCTTTTGTGAAAGTGTGGCTTTTCTTATTTTTTAAAACTGTATGCGGGTGGAACCTGTAGAATACAGTTTTTCTTAGTTTACAGAATTAGAGTGCGAAAAAAGGTCCTAAAGGACGTGTGGAAAGGGTTGATAGATAATATGAATTTTGAGCAAAAAGTATTAGCATATATGAAAAAACATCATATGATAAAAGAGGGAAACAAAATAGTGATAGGAATATCTGGTGGTGCTGATTCTGTTTGTTTGCTTTTTGTGTTATTAGGTTTAAGAGAAGAATATCAACTACAAATATTTGGGGTTCACGTTAATCATGGGATTCGGGGAGAAGAAGCAGAGGAAGATCAGGAGTTTGTGCGACTTTTATGTGAAAAGCATGATATTCCTTTGCGAGTAGTGAAAAAGGAAGTTCCTCAATTAGCCAGAGAAGAAAAGAAGTCTTTGGAAGAAGTAGGACGGGAAGTTCGATATGAAATTTTTAAGGAATATGCTGTAGAAGTAGGGGCAAACTATATAGCGGTAGCACATCATAAAAATGATCAAGCAGAAACTATTTTGCATAATCTATGCAGAGGAAGTGGACTTGTGGGAATGGTAGGAATTCCAATAAAAAGGGAGAATATTATCCGCCCTTTATTATGTGTAAGTCGGAAAGAGATAGAAGAATATCTGAAAACAAAGGGGCAACCCTATCAAATAGATAGTACTAATTTAGAGAATGAATATACAAGAAACAAGTGGAGAAATGTTATTTTACCTTTGATGGAACAGAAGATAAATACTCAGGTAATTTCACATATAGCAAACGCAGCAGAGCATTTTAGGGAATTGCAAGAGTATGTAGAAAAGAATGGCAAAAGTGCTTATGAAAGAATGGTAGAAATCAAAGAAGAAGCACTTTTGCTTTCTTTAGATTCTTGGGAACAAGAAGATGTGGTTATTCAAAAATGGGTAATTCGACAGATGTTATTTCAATTATCTGGTAAACTTAAAAATATAGAGCAAGTTCATGTTTTGGATATAATGAATTTAACCCAAAAACAAGTGGGGAGACAAATTGATCTACCTTATAGTATAACCGTAAGAAAAATATATGGTAAGTTAAGATTTTTTGTAGATAGTGAAAAGAAAAAAAGGAATATGATAATAGAAGATAGTGAAATAATAGATAATAAGCTGGAGAATGATATAGATGTGACTACCCATGCTAAGGATACTGGTAAAAATATGAAGCCGATTTTAGCTGGGGAGCTGGAAAATAAATTTGAAAAGAGTTTTATTCTAGAATTAGAAAGAAATATGCTTAAAACTTTTCATATTCGCTTAGGAGATTTTCAAAAAGAAAAATTATTACCGGGGGAATTTATAAGAATAAAATTTCAAGTTATTCATATTGAAAAATTTCATAGTATCAATGGAATGAATCATTTAAAAATACCAAAAAATTACTGTACGAAATGTTTTGATTATGATAAAATGAAAAGAACCGTTTCCTTTAGGAAAGCTATGCAAGATGATTATGTACAGATAGATAAGGACGGTCACAAGAAAAATTTAAAGAAACTCTTTAAGGATAAGAAGGTACCAGCGGAACAAAGAAAAGATATCTGGGTTTTAGCTGATGATAATCATGTTTTCTGGATTCCGGGAATAAGAATAAGTGAAGGATATAGAATAGAAGAAAGTACAAAATGGGTATTAATGGTGAGTATAGAATAGGAGGTATTTTTGATGAGTGAGCAAAAGATAAAGGTCATGATATCAAAGGAAGAGGTAACAGATAAAATTATACAGATGGCAGAAGTCTTGAATAAGGAATATAAGGGAAAGTCATTGCATTTAATATGTATATTAAAGGGTAGTGTATTTTTTATGTGTGAACTTGCAAAATATTTAGATGTACCAGTAACTGTTGATTTTATGCAAGTGTCAAGTTATGGAGATGGAATGGTAAGCTCAGGAATGATTAAGGTAAAATTAGAACTGTCTGAGTCTTTAGAAGGTAAGGATGTATTGATTGTAGAAGATATTATTGATACAGGAAGAACACTTCGTTACCTACGTGATAAATTTGCAGAGCAAAATCCTGCAAGTTTAAAGATTTGTACTTTGTTAGATAAGCCTACCAACCGTCAACAGGGATTTATAGAAGCAGATTATACAGGTTTTGTAATCGAAGATAAATTTGTAGTGGGATATGGCTTAGATTGTGCACAAAAATATAGAAATTTACCATATATAGGTGTAATAGAATAAGAAAAGGTTAGTGTTTAAGAATGGTTGAAGGACCTGTAAACAGTAACAAGAAAAGAGAAAAAGGAGGCGTAAAAATTGAAAAAATCAGGAAAGGTAGGGATTTTCTATCTATTAGTTGTAGGATTTATTTTGTTTGCAGTGATATATTCAGAGTCACTTGTATCAAATCAGGTAAAAGGCTATGGACTTAATGCATTGCTAGAAGACATAGAAGAGCAAAGTATTGCTTCTGTTGTAATTAAGCAGAATAAAGAAGTGCCAACTGGTAGTGTGGTAGTCAAGAAAAAAGATGGAGCAAGTAGGAGTTTTAATGTAACAGATGTAAAGGAAGTGCAACAGAAATTAGAAGAAGTTGCACCTGGAATTTATACCGTTTCTAGCGTGAAAAGTGGAGGAACATTAACAACACTTATGCCGTATATATTTGCGTTGCTCATTTTTGTTATAGTAATGAGCTTTTTATCCAGTCAGTTAGGCGGAGGTGGCGGAAATAGCAAAGTAATGAATTTTGGAAAAAGCCGTGCCAGAATGTCAACAGATGAAGACGCAAAGGTTCGATTTGAAAATGTAGCAGGATTGGCAGAAGAGAAAGAGGAATTAGAAGAGATTGTAGATTTCTTAAAAGCACCAAAGAAATATACAGCAGTAGGTGCAAGAATTCCTAAAGGTGTCCTTTTGGTAGGACCTCCAGGAACAGGTAAAACATTACTTGCTAAGGCTGTTGCAGGAGAAGCAGGTGTACCGTTCTTTAGTATATCAGGTTCAGACTTTGTGGAGATGTTTGTGGGTGTAGGAGCTTCCCGAGTAAGAGATTTGTTTGAGGATGCAAAAAGAAATGCACCTTGTATTGTATTTATAGATGAGATTGACGCAGTTGCAAGAAGAAGAGGAACCGGACTAGGTGGAGGACATGACGAAAGAGAACAGACATTGAACCAAATGTTGGTTGAAATGGATGGATTTGGCGTCAATGAAGGGATTATTGTAATGGCTGCTACCAATAGAGTAGACATATTAGATCCGGCAATTCTTCGTCCGGGACGTTTTGACAGAAAAGTAACGGTAGGACGTCCAGATGTACGTGGAAGAGAGGAAATTTTACAAGTACATGCTAAAAATAAGCCTCTTGCAGATGATGTAAACCTACAGAATGTGGCACAGACAACAGCTGGTTGTACAGGTGCGGATTTAGAAAACTTGTTAAATGAATCAGCAATACGTGCAGCAAGAGAGGATAGAGGATATATTAAACAGGAGGATATTAATAAGGCGTTTATAAAAATCGGAATTGGAGCAGAAAAGAAGAGTCGTATAATATCCGAAAAAGAAAAGAAAATTACAGCTTATCATGAGGCAGGACATGCGATTTTATTCCATTTGTTACCAGATGTGGGGCCGGTATACATGGTATCGATTATTCCTACAGGTAGTGGTGCTGCAGGTTATACTATGCCTTTACCTGAAAAAGATGAGATGTTTAATACAAAAGGAAAGATGCTACAGGATATTGAAGTGTGTTTAGGTGGAAGAATTGCCGAAGAGATGATTTTGGACGATATAACCACAGGTGCATCTCAGGATATTAAGCAGGCAACAGCACAAGCCAAAGCCATGGTTACAAAATATGGTTTCTCAAGTAAGCTTGGATTGATTAATTATGAAACAGATGATGATGAGGTCTTTTTAGGAAGAGACCTAGGGCGTGCTAGAGATTATAGTGAAGAAACAGCATTGGATATTGATAAGGAAGTAAGAGGCATTATTGAATCCTGCTATGAGCATGCAAAGAAAATTCTAGAAGAAAATGTGGAAATTCTTCATAAGTGTGCTACCTTGTTAATAGAGAAGGAAAGAATAACAAGAGAAGAATTTGAAGCTTTATTTGAAGAATAGTATGTTTGGTAGTAGTTTAACCGGGAAGGAATTTGTCCGCTTTCTTCCCGGGAGAACTGTTACCCTAGATAATTTATTTTTGACACATAACTTAATAGCAAGTGTCAAGCTTGGCAGTGAATTGTTACATAAAAAATATAGGACTAATTACTTAGTGACAGAAAATGACAGCTATGTTATAATCTAGATGTAAACAAGAGATGTAATAAATTTTATCTTACATAAGTATATGGCAGATAGAAATTTTACATCGAACATATAGCAAAAGAGCATATTAATTAAAACTACGAAGGATATTTCATTTCGTGTTGAAAGGCAAAGCAGGCGAAAGTCTGTGACGCAAAACTAAAGGGTCTACGTTTTATATAATAATAACTTGACAGCCAGTTGCAATTGATAGGTGAGATTTGAAGATACAAAGCTCATTGTGCAATAGATGGCACGAGAGCTTTTTTATGTATATACTAGAAAGTAAGGAGTTACTTCGATTTGTGTTGAAATAAAAAAGCTACGTGTAGCACGTTTGCTTCCTATCTTATGATTGTATGCCGACAACAAGGCATCGTTGAACGCATACACTTTTGACATGAAGGGTAAAATGAACCAGAGACAACATGTAAAAAGAAATCATTAGAATGGGGGAAACAATATGATGAGAAAGATTAAAATTCTAATTTCACTATTTGTTATTATGCTAATTTTGAGTATGGATTTGGGAACTTTGTTTTCAAAATCTGCTCCAGATATGACAAAACAAAATAGTCAGAATCAGGAGATATTTGACTTCGAGAACTTACAGCATAATTTGGGGTGTATTGCAGGGGCGATTAAGTCTATGATTGGTATAAAGACTGATGATGTAGCATTGGATTTAGCAGGGAAGTATGAAGATGCTATTGCAGATACAACTACAAAGGTTGTAGAAAAAGCCATTGTTAAAGATTCGGAAGAATCAAAGACTGCTAAATAGTAACAAAGGAAGATAATAAATTATGTAATACATTACCTCTTAAAAGCTATTGCACAAGGAGAAGTCGTTTGTGCAATAGCTTATTTTTTCTTTATAGGATTAGGGTGTCAAAAGCTTGTATTTTTTTTAGCACCTGTCAAATTGCACAATTTAAGGCTACGATTTGTAGACGGTGTCCGTGTCAGCCAAGCACCACAGACACGTCGATTTCGCCCATTTTGCTCCGTCGCCTATTAGCAAATGTTTCCGCAAACTCGCTACGCTCAAACAGTGC
>JAFQAU010000101.1 GCA_017399885.1 Lachnospiraceae bacterium | reverse complement strand
TCATAAGCATCCCTCCAACCTTTATTATACCACACAATAACATAAAATAACATACCAAAAAACAGAAAATTTGACACAAAAAAAGCAGGATTTACAAGCCCTGCAAGTACTTTTTTTAATATTCAACTGTCAAACTCCCGAATTGCTACCAAACGTGGTATCTAAAAGAAGAAATCAACTTGTAACAAGACGTAATATATGTTATACTAATTTGAAAAAGTTTGTGTAGTAATGCAATAAACAGAGAGGCAAAAAGAATGAAAAAACAAAAGGTTGATGTAATTATAGTAGGAACAGGAGCTGCTGGATTATTTTGTGCTTTACAATTTCCAGAGGAAATCAATATATTAATAATTACCAAGGAAACTGTAGAAGATAGTGATTCTTTTTTAGCACAGGGAGGAATATGTGTTTTAAAGGATGAAGATGATTATGAAGCATATTTCGAAGATACTATGAAAGCAGGTCATTATGAGAACAATAAGGAATCAGTAGAGTTGATGATTCGAAGATCTCAGGAGATCATTGGAGACTTAATTTCGTATGGTGTTGATTTTGAGCAGGAGAATGGCCAATTATTATATACAAGAGAGGGAGCGCATTCCACGTCCAGAATATTGTATCATGAAGATTTAACGGGAAAAGAAATAACCGGAAAGCTTTTTCAACGAGTAAAAGAGCGTAAGAACATAGAAATAAGAGAATATACCACCATGATAGATTTGATTTGTAAAAATAATACTTGCTATGGAATAATAGCGAAAGAATCCAATGACCATGTGGAGGCGATTCTTGCAGATTACGTGATTTTTGCATGTGGTGGAGTAGGAGGATTGTTTGAACATTCTACTAATTTTCCTCACTTAACAGGCGATGCGCTGGCTATTTCTTTGAAGAATCATATTGCATTAAAAGATATACATTACATACAAATTCACCCAACTACCTTATATTCAAAAAAAGAAGGAAGGAGATTCCTAATATCAGAATCTGTAAGAGGTGAGGGTGCGAAATTATATGACAAACATATGAATCGTTTTGTAAATGAATTATTGCCACGAGATGTTTTAACAGAGGAAATTAGGAAACAGATGAAAAAAGACGAGACGGAATTTGTGTGGTTGTCTATGGTTGACCTAGGGGAGCAGGTTATAACAAAGAGATTCCCTAATATTTTCAAAAAGTGTATGGAAGAAGGTTATGATCCAAGAAAGGAATGTATTCCGGTTACACCAGCACAACATTATTTTATGGGTGGAGTAAAAGTAGATATTGATAGTAAAACTACGATGGAGCATTTATATGCAATCGGAGAGACCAGTTGTAATGGTGTTCACGGTGCAAATCGCTTAGCAAGTAACTCCCTATTAGAAAGCTTGGTTTTTGCAAAAATAGCAGCCGGAAAGATAAAAGAAGAGTGGGAAACCTTGTATTTGGATGAAGAGGTTGATTTGACACAGTATGAGGATTTAAATGAATTAGAAGAAGAATATAAGAAAATGGTACTGAAGGAAATGGAAAGGATGAGAAAACATGGATAATTTGACTACAATGAAAGTAAACGTGGACAAATGGCTCATATCCGCATTGAGAGAGGATATTACTAGTGAGGATATTACTACCAATGCTGTTATGAGAGAAAATAAATTGGGTGAGGCGCAACTTTTATGTAAGCAGGATGGAATTATAGCCGGATTAGAGGTATTTGCCAGAGTTTTTGTTTTGTTGGATCCCAATGCTAAGGTAGAATTACATTTTAAAGATGGAGATCGTGTAAAAAATGGAGAACTATTGGCCACTGTAACAGGAGATATTCGTGCCATTCTTTCAGGGGAAAGAACCGCTTTGAATTATTTACAACGAATGAGTGGAATTGCAACCCATACAAGAGCATTGGTTGATTTACTAGAAGGTTCAAATACAAAGTTATTGGATACTAGAAAAACCACACCGAACATGAGGATTTTTGAAAAATATGCAGTAAAAGTAGGCGGTGGATATAATCACAGATACAATCTGTCTGACGGGATATTGATTAAAGATAATCATATTGGTGCAGCCGGAGGGGTGAAGGAAGCCATAGCCCTTGCAAAAGAGTATGCACCATTTGTTAGAAAAATAGAAGTAGAAGTGGAGAATTTAGAAATGCTTCAAGAAGCTTTAGAAGCAGGTGCAGATATAATTATGTTGGACAACATGGATACTGAAACTATGAAAAAAGCAGTAAGTATAGTAGATGGCAGAGCAGAAACAGAGTGTTCTGGAAATGTTACAAAAGAGCGTGTAAAAGATATTATTTCTACAGGTGTAGATTATGTATCTTGTGGTGCATTGACACATTCCTCAGCTATCCTAGATGTTTCATTAAAGAATCTTCATCAAATCTAAGAGCTATAAGATATAATGAATGAGTAAACAGATTCCAATAACAAGAGAAAAACTGCCATGGATAGAAACATGGCAGTTTTTTTGCTTTATAGAAAAGTGTGTCCTATAAGGCAAAAACGATCACCTAGCATGATGTGCACAGGGTATCTTAGGAAAGGTTACAAAGATAGGATTAATATAATTTACGACTGTGGGGCTACTGTGCTATTTTCCGTTGACGTAATGGGATGCTGCCTGCCTTGTGTATCCATTTCATAATTTTCTTTATAAATTAACTCAGAAATGGGTACCAGCTCAAATCCTTTTTTTTGCAGGCCCTCAATAATAGACGGAAGTGCATCCTTTGTATATTTTGCGCCATTGTGCATCAAAATAATAGAACCATTGCCCAAGGCTTTGTGGTTTAAAACCGTAGAAATCATGGAATCTACACCATAGTTCTTCCAATCAAGGCTATCACGGTTTGTTATAAAAGTAAAGAAAAATAATCCTAAATGCAAATCAAATTATTCTACACTTAGGATTATTAGCTTAATACGGATTACACATCTTTTGAACAAAAAACTTCAAAGTGTTTGTAAGATATGTAAGCGATTCAAAACAAGGCGTATCGACTTCTAACATTCATTTTGTTAAACTACTTCCAAAATGAATGATAGGAGGAGTTTTATGGATGAAGAAAAAGCGATGCTATGGCAACAACGTATACAAGCGTGTATGTCC
>JAFQAU010000012.1 GCA_017399885.1 Lachnospiraceae bacterium | reverse complement strand
TACTATTCAACTAAGGGACTACTGCGCCCAAAAAACAGGGCTTGTATTCCCTAAGTTTCATAGTAAACACTCATGAAGCTTGCTGTACAACCATAGATGAAAGTTTACGTGTTTACTATCGGGAAACGTCTTTTCGCAAAAGGCGCTCAAAGACATACTATTCAACTAAGGCACTACTGCGCCCAAAAAACAGGGCTTGTATTCCCTAAGTTTCGTAGTAAACACTCATGAAGCTTGCTGTACAACCATAGATGAAAGTTTACGTGTTTACTATCGGGAAACGTCTTTTCGCAAAAGGTGCTCAAAGACATACTATTCAACTAAGGGACTACTGCGCCCAAAAAACAGGGCTTGTATTCCCTAAGTTTCATAGTAAAATGAAAGTAAAAAGATTAGGAGTTTTTCATGAATAATATACATCTGTTTGATAAATTAGAGGAATATGGGAAAATGGATTATTATCCTTTTCATATGCCAGGACATAAAAGAAATATAGAAAAATTGCCGAAATGGAATTTATACGGTATGGATATTACTGAAATTGATGGATTTGATAATTTGCATGATGCGCAGGATATTTTGAAGGTCCTAATGGAACGTATGGCAAGATTTCGTGGTGCAGAAGAGTCATTTTATCTGGTAAATGGAACTACCTGTGGCTTGCTATCCGGAATTGCCTCCTGTGTTTCGGCTGGAGATGAAATACTCATAGGAAGGAATTGTCATAAAGCGGTTTATCATGGAATATCCACAATGGGACTGTATCCTCGATATAGTTATCCACAAATTTATGGGGATTTGCACATAAACGGTGGAATTCTCTCGGAAAATATTGAAGAAATGTTGATAAATCACCCCAAGATCCGGTTGGTTATCATAACTTCTCCAACCTATGAAGGAGTAGTATCTAATATAAAAGAGATTGCTAAGGTAACTCATAAATATGGAATTCCCCTTTTGGTGGATCAGGCACATGGGGCACATTTTGGAATGTGTCATGATTTTCCAGAATCTGCCTTGCAACAGGGAGCAGACATAGTGATAGAAAGTGTTCATAAAACCTTGCCTTCATTAACGCAGACTGCCTTGTTACATGTACAGGGAAATCTAGTGGATAGAGAGAAAATAAGGAAGTATCTTGGGATTTTTCAAACCTCTAGTCCTTCCTATATCATGATGGCGGCTATTGATTGGTGTCAACGTTTTTGTGAGAAGGAAAAGGAAGCCTTTTGTGAATACAGTAAGAATTTAAAGAACTTAAGAAAAAGAATAGGACAATTAGAGAACATTAGTTTATTCTCACCAGATAAAGATGGAAAAATGGGATGTTACGATTATGATCCCGGAAAGCTTGTTTTTGGTGTAAAAAATGGTAAAATGACAGGACAGAGTTTGTATGATTGCCTAAGAAGCAAATATCATTTACAATTAGAAATGGCAGCAGGTAATTATGTAATTGCAATGACTAGTGTAATGGATACAAGAGAAGGGTTTGAACGGTTATATAAAGCATTAAAGGAGATAAATGAGGAGTTACAGAAAGCTGTGGACGGAGATAGAGATTTTCCTTTAGAGAATACGACTTGTGTAATGGGAGAAAATGCGGTGGTTTTTATCCCTTCAAAGGCAGAGAAACAAAAAGGAATTTGGAAGGATATTTCTAAGTCGGAAGGTTGTGTTTCTAAAAGTTATTTATACCTGTATCCACCGGGAATTCCTTTTTTAGTTCCAGGTGAGAGGATAGAAAAGACACATTTGTTGTTTGTAGAGGATTGTCAAAGAAAAGGATTAAAAATAAGTGGATTGAGGGATGGAAAGATTGAAGTAGTTTGTCAAATGCTCTAACAAGTTTAGCCTTTGGCTGGTAACAGGTCAGTTCCGTCTGAGCTTTTACTTTGGCCAAACGGTTACGGATAAAGGGTGTGATGAAGGGCTGTAAGAGGATTTACACCTTAGTATACGTAGATATTGCATGGTTGGTGATTTTTGCATGTTAAGCATAACATTGTGCAAAGGTTAACAGAAAGGAAATGTATGAATAAATTATTTGTATTAATGGGAAAAAGTGCTACGGGAAAAGATACAATTTATAAAGAGCTATTAGAAATGCCAGAATTATGTTTGCGTACTATTGTGCCATATACTACTCGTCCAATTCGAAGAGGGGAAAGGAATGGTGTAGAATATTTTTTTGTTTCTGATGAGAAATATAAGGAAATGAAGGAGAAGGGGATTGTAGTAGAGGCAAGAGATTACCACACAGTACATGGTGTTTGGACGTATTTTACAGTAGATGATGGACAATTTTCAAGAAATGGACAAAGGGATAATTTTTTAATGATAAATACACTTGAGGGATATAAGCAGATTCGGGATTATTTTGGTGAAGATAAGGTGGTGCCACTATATGTTTATGTGGAGGATGGAATTCGTTTATCCAGAGCCTTAAAAAGGGAAAGAAGGCAGTCTGAACCTAAATATGCAGAGATGTGTCGTAGATTTCTTGCAGATGATGAGGATTTTTCGGAAAAGAATTTAAAAGAGGCTGGAATCGAGTCATACTACGATAATTTAAGTATTCGTTTTTGTGTAGAAAATATTGTAAAAACCATTAAAAAGTTTGGGTAACAGGTCAGCCTAAGGCTGAACGGTTACAAGTTTGGTTAGTTTTTGAACCAATTACATTGATTTTATTTATAGATTGTTCTAAAATATTAAGTAATAGAAAAGCAAGTATAGCTTTCAAAAGATGGGGAGTATTATATGGAGTTAAAGATTAATCAAATGCAACAGGTAAATACTGAGATTGAAAAAAAAGATCCTGTTCAGGGGACGGATGGGACATTTAAGTTTACCTTAGCGAGTCGAATTGAAGAATCCAGTCTGCAGGCGAGACTAACTGTAATGATGGAGGATATTACCCAACAGGGGAAACGTTTGGGAAAACATATGGATATTCGTGATATGAAACGATATCGAATGCTTATACAGGAATTTATGAATGAGATTATAAGTCGTTCCCACAAATTTAGTAGAGAAAATTTTTTAGATAAACGTGGAAGACATCGAGTTTATGGAATTGTGAAATTGGTAAATCAAAACTTAGATGAACTTGCCATAGAGTTAATCAAAGATGAAAAGGATCACTTGGAAATTTTAAATAAGATAGATGAGATTCGAGGTCTGCTTTTAGATATATTAACCTAGAGATAATTTGTAATGGTTCAGCAGGGCAGAAATGGTAGCTTTAGTTGACACTGTAAGGTAATAATCAGTTTACAAAGCCCTTTTGATAGCAGAAAGGAGTGGAAACATATGGATTTTAATCAGATTATTGGACATGAACAGGTTGTTGATTATATACGAAGAGGGATTAAAGAGGACAAGCTTTCTCATGCGTATATATTGGCTGGCGAGAAAGGAGCAGGCAAAAAAATGCTTGCAACCTTGTTTGCAACCACACTTCAGTGCAGGGAGAGAGGAGACAATCCATGTGGAAAATGTCAATCATGTATTCAGGCTGAAAGTGGGAATCACCCGGATATTATTTGGGTGACACATGAAAAGGCAAGTATCAGTGTGGATGATATTCGTAATCAGATCAATAATGATATTGAAATTAAGCCTTATAGTAGTCCATATAAAATTTATATTGTTCCTGATGGAGATAAAATGACAGAGCAGGCACAGAATGCATTGCTAAAAACTATTGAGGAACCACCAAGCTATGGGGTCATAATTTTATTGACGGAGAACGTGAATCAGTTTTTACCAACTATTTTATCCAGATGTGTTTCATTAACTTTGAAACCGGTACCACCACATATGGTAAAGAAGCATTTAATGGAAAAATACGAGGTTCCTGATTATATGGCAGAAATAAGTGCGAAATTTTCTCAGGGAAATGTGGGAAAAGCGATTCGCTACGCATCTAGTGATGAATTTATTGAAATTAAAAATGAAACCTTGCATATGTTAACTCATTTGGAAGAAATGAAGACTTATGAGATTATGCAATTTATAAAATCTGTGTCTGAGAAGAAAAAAGATCTAAATGACTATTTGGATTTGATGCTACTTTGGTATCGGGATGTGCTATTATTTAAAGTAACCAGAGATCCAAATGGATTATTGTTTGCAGATGAATTACGACATATTTCTGAACAGGCAGAAAAGAAAGAATATGAAGGAATTGAATTAATTATTCAGGCAATTGAAAAGGCAAAGATTCGCTTGAAAGCAAATGTAAATTTTGATACAGTGATGGAATTAATGATTTTTGTAATGAAAGAGAACTAGAATGGAGGCAACTGTGGTAACAATAATAGGAGTTAGATTTCGTAAGGCAGGTAAGGTATATTATTTTAGTCCGGGTAAGCTTAAAATTGAGAAGGGGGCTAACGTAATTGTAGAGACTGCAAGAGGAATTGAATATGGTAAAGTGGTATTAGGACCAAGGGAAGTAAAGAAATCGGAAATTGTACAGCCCTTAAAATCCGTTATGCGTCTTGCCACAAAGGCAGATGATGAAAAAGAAAAGAAGAACAAAGAAAAAGAAATGAAAGCTTTTCAAATCTGTTTAGAGAAAATCCAGAAGCATCAATTAAATATGAAACTTGTAGATACAGAATATACTTTTGATAATAATAAAATCTTATTTTACTTTACGGCAGATGGAAGGATAGACTTCCGTGAGCTAGTAAAGGATTTGGCAGCAGTATTCAAGACACGTATTGAGCTACGCCAGATTGGTGTAAGAGATGAAACAAAGATTCTTGGTGGAATTGGGATTTGTGGAAGACCACTATGTTGTCACACTTACTTGGCAGATTTTGCTCCTGTGTCTATTAAGATGGCAAAGGAACAGAATTTATCTTTAAATCCTACTAAGATTTCAGGAGTTTGTGGCAGATTAATGTGTTGCCTTAAAAATGAAGAAGAGGCTTATGAAGAATTAAATAATAAGCTCCCAGGAGTGGGTGATATTGTAACTACTGTAGAAGGATTTAAAGGTGAGGTACAAAATATTAGTGTATTAAAACAGCTCGTAAAGGTTATTGTTACCTTAGAGAACGACGAGAAGGAAGTACGCGAATATCATGTAAAGGATCTAAAGTTTAAGCCAAGAAAAAAACGGGAAAAAGTAGCTATGGATACAGAGTTGAAGGAATTAGAGCGTTTAGAACAAAGCGAAAAGTCAAATTTGGAGTAATGTTTTGAACTAAGAAAAATACCAGTTTGGCAGGTGGGTAAATGGGTGGGCTTCCCTTTAGACAACAAGTAAAAAAAGAGCACACTTGTTGCCTAGAGGGAAGTTTTTTGCTTTATAGGAAAGGTATTGTTGCCTTAAGACAAGAGGAGAAGTGAGTAGGTTTATGGAAGTTTCTTTGTTAGAAGAAGAAAGAATAGATGATTTACATAGAAAAGGATATAGGATTATACAAAATTCCAGTAAATTTTGCTTTGGTATGGATGCAGTTTTATTGTCAGATTTTGCTAAGGTAAAGCAAGGAGAAACGGTTTTAGATTTGGGAACCGGTACAGGAATTATACCAATTCTCATGGAAGCAAAAACGGAAGGAAAGCATTTTAAGGCATTGGAGATACAAGAAGAAAGTGTAGATATGGCAAGAAGAAGTGTTTTGCTTAATCATTTACAGGAGAAGATAGAAATTGTGCAAGGTGACATAAAAGAGGCTTCCTGCATATTTGGGAAGGCAGTTTTTGAGGTGGTGACCACAAATCCTCCATACATGAATGATTTACATGGCCTTAAAAATCCTAATTTACCTAAAGCCATAGCAAGACATGAGATTCTTTGTTCTTTAGAAGATGTCATAAGGGAAGGGGCAAGTGTTTTAAAGCAAAATGGAAGATTTTATATGGTACATCGACCATTTAGATTAGCAGAAATTATACGTATTTTATCTCAGCATAAGCTTGAACCAAAGCGTATGAGATTGGTATATCCCTATGTGGATAAGGAACCTAATATGGTTCTAATCGAAGCTATTAAGGGTGGAAGACCTATGCTAAAAGTGGAAAAGCCCTTGGTTGTATACAAAGATCTTAATGTATATACAGAGGAAATTTATAAAATTTACGGATATTAAGGCTTCGTGTAACAGTTGATCCTTTTGGCGCAACTGTTACACGAATTTCTAGGGTATATGCTCTATTTTTTACTCTTTAGGAAAAGTTCTTAGGGTGCTTTCCACGAGAAATAATAACTAATCTAATAATGCCTGATAAACCTCTCGCTTTGAGATTCCCCTATCTTTTGCCACAGCTTTCATAGCCTCTTTCTTTGGAAAATTCCTATCTATATAGATCTGAAAGTGTTCTTCAATAGAAATATTTTCCCATTTTGCCTGTTCTTCTTCTATAACTGTTTTGTGACTTTTTCCTTGAATTACTAATACAAATTCCCCTTTTGGTTCATTTATTTCATAAAAGTCAATGGACTCTTTCAGTGTAGTGAGAAATGCATTTTCATAACGCTTTGTCAATTCTTTACATAGGGTAATATTACGATTTCCAAGTCTTTCATAAAGCTCTATGAGTGTTTTTCTGAGCCTGTGTGGTGCTTCATAAAGGATTATAGTACGGGTTTCCCGTTCCAGTTCCTCCATTATCATGCTTCTTTCTTTTTTGTCTGTAGGAAGGAATGCTTCAAAGGCAAATCTTCTGGTTGGTAAACCAGACATGGTTAAGGCGGTAATGCACGCAGCAGGCCCAGGAAGAGAGGTTACCTCAATATTTGCTTCATATGCTTGTCTAACCAATTCTTCTCCGGGATCAGAGATTCCAGGTGTTCCCGCATCTGTAATTAGAGCAATGTTGGTACCCGAAAGCAGTTTCTCCACTAAAACTTTTGCTTTTTCGACTTTATTAAATTCATGATAGCTTGTCATAGGAACTTTAATTTCAAAATGATTGAGAAGTTTAATGCTATGACGGGTGTCTTCAGCAGCAATTAAATCTACATTTTTTAATGTTTCTAAAACCCGAAGGGTAATATCATCTAAATTTCCAATAGGTGTGGCGCATAAATATAATTTTCCAGACATAAGATAGTATCCTTTCTTGTTAATGTACCATTATTTTATCATATTTATAGAAGAAGGGAAATAATATTAAAATTCTCCCAACTTTCCTGTAAAGAAAAAATAAGTGCTAAAAAGCGATTAACTTTTTAGCACTTATCTATATGAGGGAGAGTCGAAAATGTTACAACAATAGGGAGTATATCATTGTAACGGTAATCAGCTAATAAAATAATATTATTGTGGAGTATCTAATAGTTTAACTAAAGCTTCAATGGACTTTTTAGAAACTTTCTTTCCACAATAGTCTACCAGGTCATCCTTTTCCCCAGTAAAAATACAAGTTGGTTCGTATTTTTTTAAGACAATTACATCATCCTGTGTAAATATTTCTAATGCACCTTTGTCCTCAATTCCCAAGCTTCTTCTTAATTCAATGGGGATTGTAATACGTCCAAGCTCATCTAATTTTCTAACAATGCCTGTATTCTTCATTGTAATTCTCCTTAGTAATTTTATAGTTACAAACGTAACAATTTTCTTCTACAACTAGAATATCAGATTTTGCAAATTATGGCAATTCATTTTATTAGTCATACATAGCATTATTTTAATATTGCAAAAAAAATAGTGTTAGAAATTTGAAATAATAAATTTTAACAAAATAATTTTATAAATATAAATAGAAATAAGAATTAATGCACAAAAAATATTAAATCTCTTTTCTGATTAAAAGGATTTTACATATTTTTGTAAATGTTTGTTTACAAAAAATATTTATTTGATTAAAAAAATCCTTATAAACAGATAATTTTTTAAGATAAGAAAACTTCACAAAAAGGGATATTTTATTCTTTGTTGAAAAGTATGTCTTATAGAGCAAAAACGATCCGCAGGGATGTGCACACACATATTTTAATTATCGAGACACGGATTTCCGTAAACTAGCATACAAAGCAGATGAGAGAGAAGAATATTCGGTTATCATAATATTCAGGTATGAACTGTTACAAAGCTCCATATATTTAGTATAAGTAAAAGGATTGGAAACATAATTATGATTCATTATATTTGGGGATTTATGATATTAATAGGTATTATTATAGGTGTTATAACCGGAGAGATTACATCTGTAAATACATCTGTAATTGATGGGGCAAAAGAAGCAGTTTCTTTGTGTATAAGCATGGTAGGAATTATGGCATTTTGGACTGGGTTAATGGAGATAGCAAGAGAGGCAGGAATTATAAAGTATTTGACCTATAAATTAGAAAAGGTATTAGGCTTTTTGTTTCCCCAGATTCCCAAGGACCATGTAGCAAGGGAGTATATTGCTTCTAATATGATTGCAAATATTTTGGGGCTTGGTTGGGCAGCAACACCTCTTGGTTTAAAAGCTATGGAGGAGCTTTCTAAGTTAGAAGAGAAGGATCCAACGGTTAAAAAGGGCACAGCAAGCAAGGCTATGTGTACATTTCTGATTATCAATGTTTCTTCCTTACAGTTAATACCTGTAAATGTCATAGCTTACCGAAGTCAGTATGGAAGTATAAATCCAACGGCAGTTGTGGGACCGGGGCTTGTGGCAACCTTAATTAGTACGGGGGTTGCTGTGCTATTTTGTCGTATTATGCAACAAAGAAAATAGTGAGGTCATCCTCTGGCCGAAATGTTGCCCTATTTTTTCACGATTTACATGGATTTGTATAGAAAAATATGTTAGGATATGTTTAACTAGGGGCTTATTATGTCCTAAAACGGGGGCAATTCCCCTTTGTTTCCAAGTAAGTATACAATAAAAAAGGAGAAATGATTGATAATGGATATGCAAATGACAGTAAAAAGAAAGTTATATACCCCTCAGGAAATTAAAGAGCGTCTGCCAATGACCGAAAGAATGAAGGAAGTAAAAGCAGAAAGGGATAAAATCATTGCTGATATTTTAAGTGGTGCTTCAGACAAAATGATGTTAATTATAGGACCTTGTTCTGCTGATAGAGAAGACGCAGTTCTTGAGTATATAAGCAGATTAAAAAAGGTACAGGAAAAAGTTTCTGATAAATTAATCCTAATTCCTAGAATTTATACGAATAAGCCAAGAACAACAGGAGAAGGATATAAGGGAATTGCCCTACAGCCGGATCCGGAAGAAGATCCGGATATGTTAAAAGGATTGTTATCCTTACGTGAGTTACATGTAAAAGCTGTAAAGGAGACAGAGTTAACCTGTGCAGATGAGATGCTTTACCCTGACAACCACATTTATTTATCAGATATTTTATCTTATGTGGCAGTTGGAGCCCGTTCCGTTGAGAACCAACAGCATCGCTTGGTAGCAAGTGGATTAGGTGTGCCTGTGGGAATGAAGAATCCAACCAGTGGAGATTTAGAGGTTATGCTAAACTCTATTTTGGCTGCTCAGATTCCTCATACCATTTCCTATAGAGGATATGAGGTAGAAACGCCTGGAAATCCGTATACACATGCAATTCTTAGAGGATATGTAAAAGAGGATGGTAAATGTTATTCTAATTACCACTATGAGGATTTAGAGCAGTTATTTGAAGCCTATAGTAAAAGAAATTTAAAGAACCAAGGTGTTATCGTAGATACCAATCATGCCAATTCTAATAAAAAATATCTGGCACAGATTCGTATTTGTAAGGAAGTATTACATAGCTGTCGTCTATCAAAGGACATTCGTTCTTTTGTGAAAGGATTTATGATTGAAAGCTACTTAGAAGATGGTAGTCAAAAAATTGGAGAAGGTTGCTATGGAAAGTCTATTACAGATCCATGCTTAGGCTGGGATAAGACAGAACGTTTGGTTTATGATATAGCGGAATTATTGTAATCGAACGAGAAGAACAATTTAGTGAAAAAATGGGTTATTCTGCCTAATAAAAGGGAGTAGAGGGTATGCTATCCTCATTTTTAAAAAAGAGAAAGGGAATGAAAGACAATGAGAAAAAAACTTTGGACAAAAGTTGGTTGTGGATGTCTTGGTGTGGTAGCGTTGTCGACGGCTGTGTATTTTGGTGCATCTGCTTTACAAAATGGGAAGGATAG
>JAFQAU010000100.1 GCA_017399885.1 Lachnospiraceae bacterium | reverse complement strand
TTGAAATGCTTTTTAGTTTTACAGAAAAGAGGATTGATTAAATGAATATAATATATGCAGATTACAACATTTACCATAACAGCATTGATATATGCACTTATGCCGGATATATACTGCGGATTGACTGTGCAAAGGCCGAGGAAGGATTGAAGACTACTCCTAATTCAGAGTGTGCTTTGAATGCCCTTGCAATAGATAATCCACTTGAATATGCAAGACTTTATCTTGACGGAACTATGCAGATGTGGATTGATGCGGAGGATAGTCTGGAAGTGTGGTAATTTTATGGGCGGATTGCTATGAAATGGCGGTCCGCCTTTTATAAAAAAATTTAGAAAAATATAGGTGGAATACAAGGAGTGTGCGTGGTACAATAGAAAATGAAAATTGAATTTTATGAAGAGGTGTAATAACATTTGACAGAGCCCAAGAATGATGATATTATATTATATGTAATTTCCCATGAGGGAGTAGCAAGCGTATATCGTAGCAAGTCAACATACTGACCATTTGGTCTGGCTTGTTTTAAATTGCGAGACTCATGTATAGTAAAACTATACGTGAAGTCTATATTTTTTTGATGTATACCCAAGTATAGTTTATTGCTGTACTTGGGTTTTTATATTTTACATAACAGGAGGAAGATATTATGAACTTAGGAATTTCTTTTTTCGTAACAAGCATTATGCTTGGCACTGGGTTGGCTATGGATGCCTTTTCTGTATCACTTGCAAATGGACTGAATGAGCCAGCTATGAAAAAAAGTAGAATGTGTGGTGTTGCAGGAATATTTTCTATATTTCAGTTTGCAATGCCAATGATAGGATGGATATGTATTTCAACAGTGACGCGTTTGTTTGGAGCATTTGAAAAACTAATCCCTTGGATAGCTCTTCTTTTGCTAGGATATATCGGTGGAAAAATGCTGTTTGAAGGAATTAGGTGTAAGGAGCATGAAGGAGAAAAAACTGCAGTGGGAATGAAAGGGTTATTGCTACAGGGAGTGGCAACTTCAATAGATGCACTTTCTGTTGGTTTTACAATTTCAAATTATAATATATTTGAAGCGTTGCTCTCCTGTCTGCTAATAGGGATAGTTACATTTTGTATTTGTTACATAGGACTTAGTATTGGTAAAAAAGCCGGTACGAAACTTGCAGGGAAAGCGGGCATTCTTGGTGGTATTATTCTTATCTTTATTGGTTTGGAAATTTTTATAACAAGTTTTATTTAACTAGGATGGTGAAATAGTGGAATTCAAAACAAGAGCAAAAAAACTTAAAACAGATATACCAGCATTGTTTCTATCGTTAAAAGACAAGAAAACACCGATATTAGCAAAGATATTTGCAGGAATTACAGTAGTGTATGCACTTTCGCCAATAGATTTAGTTCCTGATTTCATTCCAGTACTGGGTTATCTGGATGATGTAATTTTGTTACCTATGCTTGTGGCATTAACAATTAGATTCATACCCGATGAGCTGTTGGAAGAGAAAAGACAGCAAGCAAAGGGTATATGGCAAAATGGAAACCCTAAGAAGTGGTATTATGCTATTCCAATTGTACTGATATGGATTTTGATAATAGTATTGATACTGAAAGCAGTTATGTAAGTAGAATTTTAAGTTGGTGGTGATAAATATGCATCCTTATTATTTAAAGAATAAAAAGAAATACAATAAAGAAATTGAAAAACTCCTCGGATTTGGTAAAACAGAGGTAGAAGAACTTTTCAAGACAGATTTTTACATAGTAGTGGAACAAGTAAAGAATACTTTTGAAAGTAAATTATTAGCGAATCTTCCTTATGTTGGTGGAAAACGAAATGCAAATGATACGAACAATTTAGTTGGATGTTGTGAATATGCGGCATTGTTTTTGGTGGGAAAAGATTATAATTTGTCAAATAACCAAATCGGAGAACTTCTCACTAAGTTGGAAGAAAAGCATTTTAAGCCGTTACCTCTAATTGCACAAAAGGGTGTTAGAATGCTTTTGAAAAAAAGCATTTGTGCATAATATGCTCAAGAAAATTGCTGAGAAGAGCCAAAAATATTCCAGTGAGTATCCATACGCATGGGAATATAGATATGAAGAACCAGATAATGAATATAGTCATAAATACAGTTGTACACGTTGCGGTGCATATATGTTTCTCAATGAGATGGGATTAAGTGATATAATGCCATATATTTGTAATATAGACTTTGTTGCATTTTCTGCTTACGGATTGCCATATTACAGAAACGAAGTAATTGGATATGGCGATGAAAAATGTGTGAATTTATTTAAGATAGATGCGGATGTTATTACTGATAATTGGCCTCCGCATGGTATAAGAAAGGATGGTTTGAAATAAAGGTTGTATGTAAGGTGCAACTTTCAGTTTCATGCATACTATGTATTTAAAATAGCCTTGTCCTATGTGTGATATGCCCCTTGTCAAGTCAATGTCATTAAGTTAAGACTAGATAGCGTTGTACTACAAATTTTAGTAGTATGACGCTATTTTTTTGTGAAAAGCCTTGACAAAGCAAAATATATGTTTAAGGCGGCCCTTAAAGATACCTTTAAGGGAGGATATA
>JAFQAU010000099.1 GCA_017399885.1 Lachnospiraceae bacterium | reverse complement strand
TATGATAGGGAAGAGGAGAATATGACTGTTGGAAAGGAAGAAGTTTTGGCGATAAGAACCAACAGAAGTAAAAGAAGACTATTTATGCACAAAAGAGAGTGCATAAATAAAGATATGTTTGCAATATGCTTTATATTTGCATGATAAATTATACAAAAGCTACAAAAATTAGCACAAATTTATCAATGCTATTGAAAATAGCAAATTATCAGTTTATAATTAATACTAGTCAGATTAAAGAAGAAATAGAATCTGATAACAAAAAATAATAGGTACTCACAACCTAATACAAAACGAGGAGGAAGATTCCAATGAAAATGAAGAAGATTTTAGCAGCAACACTTGCTGCAACAATGGTAATGGCATCTGCACTTACAGCAAGTGCAACAACACAGTCTAGTGGAAGTGGAGATACTTATGTACCGACCACTTATGCAGAAAAGGCAACTGTAACAGCGAATGCACCAACCAAAGTAGCTGGTTTAGAGGTTATAACAAGCGTAGCTGGTGTATATGCAGCAGAGAAGGTTCAGGGTGTTGCTGTCAAGACAGATCTTGCAACAGTAAAAGCTAATTTAGGATTAAAGGTAGGTCAAATACCTAAGGTTACAATCTATGATACAGATCCTAAGAAGAGCGATAAGGCTATGGCATGTGTAAACGCAGCAGCTGAAGCAGCAGGATTAGATGTAGTGGCTACATTAAATGTTGATTTG
Source organism: Lachnospiraceae bacterium (assembly GCA_017399885.1). Taxonomy (GTDB): domain Bacteria; phylum Bacillota; class Clostridia; order Lachnospirales; family Lachnospiraceae; genus CAG-411. The sequence continues at coordinate 30,490 of JAFQAU010000099.1, read as the reverse complement.
GGCGCAGTTGAAAAAGGCAAGTGGGTTACATTAACAGATGGCAGCGTAGCAATGGCAGTAGGTCTTCCTAAGGGAGCAGATACAACAAAGACATACTCTATTATCTGCGTTCAGCCAGGTGGAGTAGTAACTATGCTTGAAGATATCGATACAAATCCTAAGACTGTTACTTTTGATGTAAAGGCTGGTCTTGGAACTTATGCTTTAGCAGCAAACTAAAAGGTGATGAGGGAAGCCGTTAGCAGTGAGGCTGATGGCTTCCTATTTCTTATCAGACATTAGAGTGATTCGGATTGAAAGGACTGGGGAGACTTTTCGAAGAAGAAGGAAGACAGAAGAGTAAAGAGTATAAGGGGAGAAAATATGCGGAAGGAATGGAGTATACGTCATAAATATGCTATTATTTTTGTTCTGTTTTTAGTATGTTTTTTTGGATATAGTATAAGCAGAGTGTATGGTTTTATCTTCTTTCCGGATGAATTTGGTTATTGGGCGTATGCGGCAAAAGCAGCAGGATACGATTGGTCTGAAATGGTATCCTTAGGCTCTTATTATTCTTATGGATATAGTCTTATCCTTTTTCCAATTTTTAAATTGTGCAAAGATTCGGTCATGGCATACCGCGTAGCGGTAACGCTAAATTTTGTATTGTTGGGAGCAACGTTTTTTATGCTACTTTCAATAGCAAAGAATATATTGAAAGATGCAGAACATACGGCATTGTTTGCAGCGGTAGCGGTGTTTTATCCTAGTTGGTTGTTCTATGCAAAGACGACTATGGTGGAAACCGTGTTAATGACATTATTTGTGATGATTAGTGCATTATTGTATTGTTACTTAGAAAAAAATAAGCTGTCAACACTAGCGATATTAGTGGTGGCACTTGTCTATATACATTTTTTGCATATGCGGGCGATTGGAATTACGATTGCAGGTATATTGACATTATTATTGTATTTTTTGTTACAAAGCGGAAAGATGAAGCAATTCTTGATTACAGTAGGGATTGGTATGGTGGTGTTGCTTGGCGGATTTGCGATAAAAGAAGTAATGCAGAACCTTCTTTATACTTCAACTAGTGCAGAAACTCTACATATCAATGATTATGCAGGTCAGTTAGAAAAGGTATTCTATATATTTTCGAAGGAAGGCATGATTAATTTTGTCTGCGGTCTTGTGGGAAAAGTATTGTATCTTGGTCTGTCAAGCTTTGGATTAGCATATTGGGGAATATGGTATGCCATGAAAGAGGTATGGAGTCTGGGGAAACAGATTAAAAATGGAACAGAAAGAGATATAAGAAAGCTTTTCTTTGTGTTCATATTGTTAGCTACTGTTGGGGAGACGTTGATAAATACAATTTTTAATATTCGTCCCATTCGTGTCGATTCTGTAACGTATGGAAGATATCATGAGTTTGTGTTACCGATTCTGATGCTGTTGGGACTATATGAGATGACGAAAACAAAAAAACTTTTTATAGGAACAATGATAGTCATATGCATACAGCTGCCAATGGTTCCGATGGTAACTTATTGCGTAGAGAAGTATCAACTGACGAATTTTCACGGCTATATCATGGTAGGGATGAGTTATCTGCATGGAACAGAAAGCGTTGAACCTACTGGATTCTTCTGGATGACTTATGTTTTACTAAGTGGTTTAACAATGATAACGGCTTTGGTTGCTGCAATGGCAAGGAAGAAGAATCGGGAAGTGCTGTTAATTCTACTAATTGTTTTAGAATTTGTTCTTTCGGTAAGGGCATCTTCACTTTATATAGATGATTCTAGTCTTGGGGCGTATCGAGATACGATGCTAGTTACTAAGATAGAAAGACTTCAGGCGGAAAATAAGGATAGAAGAGTTATCTATATACAGGAAGATGACAGTCCGTTTATCAGCATCATGCAGTTTATGATGCGGGATACGAAGATTGAGATGCTGGATAAAAAGGCGCAGATAGAAGAATATACGGATGATGAGATGGATTTGGATGACATTATTGTGCTGAAATATGATAGCACCTATACAGAAGAAGCAGCAAAAAAATATAATACGCATCTGCTGAACGGGCATTTTGTTATTTATTATAATCCATAGTTCGTTCAGAAAGAAAAGGGGAAAAGGATGAGAAAAGGAATAACAAGTGTATTGTTTGCATTACTCGTGCTGTTTTTGGCAGGATGGAATGTAGAAGCGGCTCAAGAAGGGAATATCGAGGCAAATGTTTTACTTGATGTAACACAGGAAGCAAATGTTTATGAAGAAATGGATACTAATTCTGCCATAAAAACGACTCTTTCGCCTGGGACTCCTATATTTAGCAAGGAGGCTTCACAGGGAGAGTGGATTCTGATTAACTATCAGGATGTTACAGGTTATGTTCAGATAGAGAATGTTTGCATTTATGGAGATGAAGAGCTAGATGCGGAATTTGAACAGATTGCAAGTTTAAATGAACTACTCGTCAATGAACTTGAGTATATAGATTTGCAAAAGAGGCAGAAGACAACATGGACATTGATTATTGTTGCATTGGTAATTGCTATTTTTGTAGTTGCTATTGTATCGGCTGTGATGAAAAATGTTCATAAGATAGAAAAAAAAGAAAAAACGGGAAAAAAACGAAGAAAACCGACAACAGTGTATAAGCATCAGAAGCATGGTCAGTAATATAGCGTGAGAGGGGAATGTGTATGAAGCTGATTATTCAGATTCCGTGCTATAACGAAGCAGACACCTTGGAAATGGCGTTAAATGATTTGCCAACAGAATTAGAAGGCATCGATGAAATAGAATACCTGATTATTAACGATGGAAGTCGTGATATGACAGAAGAGGTTGCAAGACAGTGGGGCGTACATCATATTGTGAATTTCAGCCAGAATAAAGGACTGGCAAGGGGATTTATGGCGGGCTTGGATGGTTGCCTTAGAAATGGGGCAGATATTATCGTGAATACGGATGCCGATAATCAGTATAATGCAGAGGATATTCAGGCATTGATTCAACCAATATTAGATGGCGAAGCGGATATGGTGATTGGAGCAAGACCAATTGATGAAACAGAGCATTTCTCAAAGCTAAAAAAGATATTACAGCATTTTGGAAGCTGGGCAGTAAGGCGTGCATCGAATACGAATATTCCAGATGCGCCAAGCGGATTCCGCGCTATGACAAGAGAAGCAGCAATGCACATCAATGTAGTCAATGATTATACATACACTTTGGAAACAATCGTACAGGCGGGAAGAGAAAAAATTGCAATTACCAGTGTTCCCATACGAACGAATCCGGAGCTGAGGCCATCCAGACTGTTCCGCGGAATGTGGTCATACGTGAAGAAATCTATTGTAATCATTTTAAGAGCTTATATGATGTACAAACCGTTAAAGTGCTTTACCTATCTAAGTGTACCACCAGTTGCAGTAGGTCTGGCAATCGGTATGCGATTTCTTTATTTTCTGGTAACAGATGGTGGTGGAGGACATATACAGTCATTGATTTTAGCATGTACCTTGATTATTATTGGTTTTTTAACTTTTATGATTGGCTTGGTATCAGACTTGATGGCATCGAATCGAAGGATTTTGACGGATACACAGTATCATGTGAGAAGGATGGAGTATGAGGCAATAGAAGAGAGACTGAGATTAGAGCAAGAAAGAGTAGAGCTGACTGAAGGGGCTATAAAGAGAAGCGTATGAAAGAAAAGATAACATTCGTAGTACCAGTATACAATGCGGAGGCTACACTGGAAAGAACGTTAAATAGCATTCTGAATCAAACAGATCAGAGATATAAAATCGTGATTATTAATGATGGTTCAACGGATGGGACAGAAGATATCTGTAAAAGATATGAGAAGACATATTTGGATAAAGTTACTTATCGATATCAAGAGAGTAAGGGACCTGGAGGTGCCAGAAATTATGGAATGACATTGGTAGAAACAGAGTATGTGTCATTTCTTGATAGTGATGATTGGCTTATGCCAGAGTATGTGGAAAGTATTTTGACACAGCTGGAAAGACATTCAGAGCATACTGTTGAGATGGTTATGACATTGCCGCAGATTTATCATGAAGGAAGTAGAGCAATAAGTGAATGGTATGATAAGAGGCTTTTTGAGGAGATTTTTCATACAGAGGGGCAAATAATCAATCCACAAGAAGAATTGAGAGTGTATCAATTCGAAGTAAATCTATGTAGAAAAGTGCTACGAATGGATTTTTTAAGAAAAGTCAGTTTTTCAATGAGAGAAAAAATAAAATGGGAAGACGTATATCCACATTTTTATCTGTTATCTCAGTGTAAATGCTGTATGGGTATAGGAAGTGTTGGATTTTATTACAGAGTGGGTGGAAAAGGACAAATTACTGCATCCAGAGATAGAAGCAGGCTAGATTTACTAGAAGTGATTCGTGAGTTGCAGGAATATATCGAAAATGGCAATTATGAAAATTTACGTTTTCCAGCAATGCGGATTATGGTTCGTTTTTCCATATGGGGAATCAGAATGACAGATGGAGAACTAAGGAAGAAATTGGTAAGAGAGCTTCATAGGGCGTTCAAGAAGCTTCCTAGAAGCTATTACCAAGCATTGCAGAAAGGTACAAAGAATAACTATTCTAAGGCAGATGCCAGACAATATCAGTTATTTATTTTGGCGATTCGTTATAAGATTTGTAATATCATTTTCTATGATTATCTGTATCAGGACATAGGAGAAAAGATAATAAAAAAGATATTAGGAGCAGGACAGCGAGTAGTATAAGACAGAAAGTGAGAGATATGATGCAGCAGATTAAAAATTACTTATCCAATATATATGATATTAATACTGTTCTGCTACTTTCAAAAACGCAGGATTATATCGAATTGGAAAGATGGCTTGTTGAGAAGAAGAGAATGCATATTGTGTATTTTCCGGAGGAACAGCCGATAGATGCTGTAATCTTCGACTGGGATTGCGCAGAGGATATTTTGCATTTAATAGAAAGTAAGCCAAGATATGTAATCGGTAGAATGAGAAAAGGAGAAGATTACTTTAAAGTATGGGAGCAGTATAGAGAGGTAGCAGCAGCAATCTATATAGAATGTGACAGAGAATTGCCGAAGGAAAAGATTACTGCTGATATTGCACCATGTGAAATACTTGATTGGCAGAAAAGAGATTCGGAAATAGAACTATCCGTTATTCTTCCGGTCTATAATGTGGCAAAGTATTTGCCTATTTGTATCGAGTCGCTTGTGAAATGGAAGGCTCCCTATGTGGAATATATATTTGTGAATGATGGAAGTACGGATGAATCGAGGGACATAATTCTAAAATATGCCAAGGAAGATAAAAGAATACGTTTGATTGATAAGGAAAACGGAGGCTGTGCATCAGCAAGAAATAAGGGACTCGAAGAGGCAAGAGGATGTTATGTAGGCTTTGTAGATTCGGATGATTTTATTGATGAAACCATGTTTTACAAATTGCTCAAAAGGGCAATTATGGGCAATTATGAGTTAACATATTGTGGTTACAGAGAATATTATGAGGACGATGGAACATCTGAGCCGGTTTTAAATGATTGCTTAAAGGAGCCGTATGATATCGGAACATATCGGATCGATAAGGTGCAGCTGCTTGCAGTAAATACCCGAGTAGCAATATGGAGGGCAATCTATCAGAAAAAAGTACTAATGCAGAATCACATAAGATTTCATGAGGATATGAGACGATATGATGATCTGCCGTTTCGTGTAGAATACATATTTGCCGCCAGAAGCGCAGCATGTGTACCTGAGCATTTGTATTATTATCGGTTAGGACGGAAAGGGCAGGATGTAAGCTGTACCGATGAGAGATTATTTGTACATTTTACGATGTTTGAGCATTTGGATAGGTATGTAGATGCTATGAAGGACAGGCGTTTGCAGGATTTACTACAGGTAGTAAAGCTTCATACTCATGGTTATGCCATGTCGAAGCTGGAGAAGAAATATCAGAAGGAATATAGAAAAAAAGCCAAGAAACAGTTAGACAGAAATATGGGCTATTGGAGAACAGTAAGTCTTATCTTACTGTATACTGGTAAAAATCATCTAGGGTGGTATACGAGGATGAAATTATTAGGATGATTGCTGTGTAAAATAAGGCACAGTTATCATAGATTGGCACCTTGACAATTGCATACTTTACATTAGGATTAATACGGAACGTATCTTCGGCAATATATTGACATATCGTCTTTTTATACATATAATAAAAAGAACAAATGTTCTGCAAGCATTATATGGAAAGAGGTCATATATGGGAGAAAAAGATACAAAAGCGAAAGCATTTTTAGCCGATAATGAAAGATTTGCGGATTTATTCAATTATTATCTGTTTAACGGTAAGCAGGTAATTAAGGCAGCAGATCTATGTGAACGGGATACTACCAAGGTATTGTCTGTTTTTGGAGCAGATAAGAAGGAGATACAAAAACAGAAGTGGCGTGATTTACTCAAAAGTGTTATTATAAAGACAACAGAGTATGGCATATTTGTATTATTAGGTGTAGAAAATCAAAGTGAGATACACTATGCAATGCCAGTAAGAAATATGATATATGATGCCATGGAGTACAGCTCACAGGTAAACGAAGCAACAAGACTTCATAAAAAAGAAAAAGACTATAAAGATAGTGCGGAATTTCTATCAGGCTTCAAGAAAGAAGATAAATTGACACCAGTGATTACGCTGACTGTATACTGGGGAGCAGAAGAATGGGATGCGCCAAGAAGTCTGTATGACATGATAGACGATAAATACAATGTATTTATGAAATATATGGATAATTACCATCTACATCTGATAATACCGAACGAAATAGAAGATTTTGATAAGTTTCAAACGTCATTAGGTGCAGTGTTAGAGTTTATAAAGGCATCAAGAAGTGAAGAAATGATGGATAAAGTTGTTCATAACAATTCAATGTTTACACAGTTGGATAATGAGGCAGTATCAACAATTAATACATTTACCGGAGTTCAGATTCCGGTTGAAAAAAAGGAAGGGAAGATGGATATGTGTAAGGCATGGGAAGACCATAGAATGTCAGGAGTATTAGAAGGAAAGCGAGAGGGAATAAAAGAAGGAAAAAAAGAAGGAAAAATAGAAGGAAAAATAGAAGGAAAAGAGATTGTCAATCGACTAATCCTTTGTCTTATTAAGGATGGACGACAGGAAGATATAGAAAAAGCTGTTAGCGATTCAGTTTATCAGGAAGAACTGATACAATATTATGGACTGGATAGAGAAGAAGAAAAGCTGGAAGTATAAACGATAGAAGAAAATAGTAAATAATGAAGAAAAGGTTAACCCCCGATGTAAAGTATGCAATTGACAGGAGTCAGGCAGAAAAGCATCGGGGTTTTTGTATTTAGGAAAATATAAGTAATGCGGGGGAGAAAATTTATGCCAAAAGTTTCAATTGTAGTACCAGTTTATAATGTAGAAAAATATCTAAGACAATGTATGGATAGTATCGTAAATCAGACGTTGAAGGATATAGAGATTATATGTGTTGATGACGGTTCAACAGATTCGTCAGGAGCAATACTAGATGAGTATGCTAGTAAAGATAGTAGAGTGCGGGTAATACATAAGAAAAATAGTGGATATGGTAATTCCATGAATATTGGATTTGATGCTGCGAATGGTGAGTATATAGGGATTGTGGAGTCTGATGATTATGCAGAAGCAGATATGTTTGAAAAATTGTATGCGGAGGCAAGTAAAAACCAATTAGATGTTGTGAAGTCAAGTTTTTATTTTTATTATTCTATTCCAAAAGAAAAAAATGAAAAGTGTGAAATTGTTTCAAAGATATTGGCTAAGCAAGTATTTTGTCCAACTACATATTTTGATTCAAAGATGGAGATGGTGGAATTATTTAATATCAAGCCGAGTATATGGTCTGCCATTTATCGAAGAGAGTTTATTAGAGAAAACAAAATAAGATTTTTGGAAACACCAGGAGCATCTTATCAGGACTCTAGCTTTAATTTTAAGGTATGGTCATTAGCAAAAAGAGCGGAATTGTTACAAGATGCATTTCTTCATTATCGACAGGATGGTGAGAACTCGTCGATTAATTCAAAGGGAAAAGTTTTTTGTGTATGCGATGAATATGCAGAAATGCAAAGATTTCTAGATAAGAATCCATTATTAAAAAGCAAAATGGAATTTATTATGCAAAGAATAAAATTTGATTCTTATATGTGGAATTATGGAAGATTGGCTCAAAAATATAAATATATATTTTTGGAGCGTGCATCAGAGGAATTTAAGGAAGGATTACTTAATGGAAGTATCGATAAAGAATATTTTGAATGGTATAAATGGAATGATTTGAATGAAATAGCAGATGATCCTGCTTTGTTTCACACTGAGCGGGAGATGGAGAAAATACAAAATAAAAATAACTTTTGGAAGCAGGAATATGAGAGAGTCAAAGGGTCATTGACGTATAAAATCGGAAATTGTATAACCATTGGACCACGTGTCATAAGACGTTTTATTCGTTGCATAGGAAAACACGGAATTAGATATACATTTACCACTTCTTTGTCAGAAGTAAAGGGAGGAAAAAGAATTGGATAAGAAACCTAAATTTTCAATTATTGTTCCAGTATATAATGTCCGAGACTATTTAGGAATATGCATGGAATCATTAATAAACCAAACAATAAAGGATATTGAAATAATCTGTGTAAATGATGGTTCTACAGATGATTCATTAGAAATTCTTCAACAGTATGCAGAAAAGGATTATCGAATCAAGGTATGCGATAAGGTGAATGGTGGAAGCTCATCTGCGAGAAATTTGGGACTAGATGAAGCAGAAGGTGAATTTATTCTTTTTGTTGATTCTGATGATATTTTAGAAAAAAATGCGTGTGACAGACTTTATATGGAAATTCTTCAAACAGGAGCAGACATCGTTGTGTTCGGAACAAGGGTATTTCCACAATATGTAGCCAATAAGCATGCATGGTTATGGAATAATTTACATGTTAATTTAAGACACTATACAGAAAATTGTGTAGAGGCGTTATTTAATGAAAAGCCTTCAAAGCCTTTTATTTGGAATAAATGTTATCGCCGTTCTATCATAGAAAAAAATAATATACGATTTGATGAAGAACTGGGGTTGGGAGAAGATAATTTATTTTTATTTGAAATATATCCCAAAGTGGAGCAGGTTATTTATATTCCAGATCAACTTTATAACTATAGATGTGAACGCTCAGGTTCGTTGATGGATAAAAGTATTCATGAGTTGGAATGGAGAATGAATATGCACCTTTCTATTATTGAGAAAATAATGGAAGAATGGAAGAAGAATGGAATTTTAGAACAGTATAACGATGATTTATATGCTTGGTGTGTGTGTTTTATAGTGAATGACTTGAATAATTTGCCTTTGAATGAAGAAAAGAAAAAAGTGATAGCAAAAAAAACAGTGGAATTAGTGAAAAAACATGGATTGCACATATATAACAAAAAAATATCAGATGTAGTAAGTAATGCGGATTACACACTTAAAAAATTAGCAGAATAAGAAACTTGGAGGAAGATCGCATATGGAAAAAACAATAGAATGTGTTGCAAAAGATAGATGTACAGGATGTGGAGCGTGTTTTAATAAATGTCCTGCAGGAGCTATTAGCATGAAATATGATAGTGAAGGGTTTCTTTTTCCATATGTAGATAAAAAGAAATGTATTGAATGTGGATTATGTCAACAAGTATGCCCAGAAATGAATATGGAAAAAGTAAGACAACGGATTCATGAAGAAGGAAAGTGTTATGCGGCTATGGCAGAAGATGATATACGAATGGTTAGTTCCTCGGGTGGCATATTTACATTGATAGCAGACTATATTTATGAACAAAATGGTATTGTTTGTGGTGCTGTATATAGTGAGGATTATCAAGAAGTATATCACATTGTTAGTGAAAATTCCGTTGATTTAGAGAGATTAAGAGGATCAAAGTATGTACAAAGCAATATAGGTAATACTTATTCGGTCATTGAAAAGACATTAAAAGGGGGAAGAATGGTATTATTTGTAGGCTGTCCATGTCAGGTTTCGGGATTATATTCTTTCTTAGGAAAACAATATGATAATTTGTATACAATTGATATTGTATGTCATGGAGCTAATTCAACTTTGGCTTATCGTTCCTTTGTAAAAGAAATTGCTAAAGATCGGAAAGTTACAAAAGTTAATTTTAGAGATAAATCAGTTTTTGGTTGGTCAACACCTGTTACGATAAATTTTTCAGATCAAAGCGTATATAATGCAGCATGGAATCAAAATAAGTGGAACGACGCTTTTTATGAGGGAATAATAAATAGGGAATGTTGTAGTAGTTGTCATTATGCGCAAAGAAAACGAATAGGAGATATTACTTTAGGTGATTTTTGGCAGGTTCAAAAGTGGGATGAATCCTGTAATGATGGAAAAGGTACATCATTAGTGCTTGTTAATAATGAACAAGGAGATAAAATCTATTCTTGCATTCAAGCTAAGTTAAAATTGAATAAAGAGGCTCCTCTTGATTTTGCGGTGAAATATAATGGACAATTATTGAGTCCGAATAAAAAAGCAGAAGGAAGAAAATACTTTTTTAATCATTTAGAAAGAGACGGATATCATAAGGCATGGTGGTATGGACATAAATGGAGATATGATGTTGGATTAGTGGGTTGGTGGTTTGCTGCTAATTATGGAAGCGTTCTTACATATTATGCTCTTGCAAGAATTTTAGAAGATATGTGTTTATTACCAATAATGATTAGAATTCCGAAAATGGATGGCACAGGATGGGAAAGCGTTACTGAGAAAAATATTGAGTTCATGCAAAAGTATTTTCCAGTTTCTAAGCCTCGTAAGTTTGAAGATATGCAAGAATGTAATCAATTCTGTGATGCATTTATGCTTGGCTCTGATCAGCTTTGGGTTGCATTTTATAATAAAATGGTAGGCTATACATTTTTTCTTGATTTTGCAGATGAAAGTAAGCGGAAAATTGCGTATGCAACATCCATTGGTCGTGTTAAGTATGAGGGAGACGAAGAAGATAAAAATATTGTTAAAACATTGTTAAAGCGATTTGATGCAATATCAGTTCGTGAAAGCTCAGGAGTAGAGATATGTAAAAATGAATTTGATGTAGATGCAGTACGTATGCTTGATCCAGTTTTTTTATGTGATACAAAATATTATGATTTATTAGCGGAACAGTCAAAGATACAAAGAGATTATCCATATATATTATGTTATATATTGGATCCGACAGAAGAAAAAAGACAGGCAATTCGTATGTTGGAAGAAAAGTATGGAATGAAATCAGTTGTACTTTTGGATATGAAGTCATTTGATGTGTGCAGTAAAATGTGGATTAATGAAAATGTAATATATAACGTAGGAATTGAAGAATTTATATATTGTATAAAAAATTGTAGTTATATGATAACAGATTCACATCATGGAGCATGTTTTGCAATGATTTATCATAAGAATTTCGTGGCAATTTCAAATGAAAGAAGAGGTAAGACTAGATTTGAATCACTATTTAATTTGTTAAATATAAAAGAAATTCTAATTGAAGAAAAAGAGCTTTTGGAAAAAATTATGTATATTCCAGAGGTAGATTATGTAAGTATTGATAAGACGTTGGAAATAGAAAAAAAGAAATCAGAGGAATGGATTAGGAATGCTCTAAAGCAGAAAGATATAAAGAAAAAGAAGATAATGGAAATTGAGCTTTTTTCGAAATATTTCAATTTAGCAAAGCGATTGGGAGCAAAACTGAATAGAGTAAAAGGTAACTAATATGTTTCAGAAATATTAAGGCATAATGGAGAAAAATATTATGAGTAAAGGTAGAATTAACTTCACTGTGTATGGTTCATGCGTAACAAGGGATGTATTCAATTTTTTAGATAATGAGCTGTATTATCCTAATGTAACTGTGGAATTTAATCCAATTCAAACATTGTTTGATACAAAATTTGAAATTGACAAAGAATATATAGATGTAGATTCTTCTTTTACTAATAGAATGATTTATTATAATTTTTCAAAAGAGGCAAAGAATGTTTTAGAAAACTCAAAATCAGATTATTTTATTTTTGATATGACGAGTGAAAGATTGCCTTTGCAGATATGGTCATATAGTGGCATGGAGACAATGATACCTGTAACTTGGAATACATATTGTTTAGGAAATAAGCTAAGAGAGACGGAAAAATATAGAAGCATTGAAATTAGGAATTGGCATTTACCAAATGCAGATAAATCATGGCAAGAACATATAAAAATGTTTTGTGAGTCTATTATACAAAGGTATGAGCCATCAAAAATTATTTTATTATCTATAGAGCAAGCGGATTTGTTGTTAGCAAAAGAATCGTTTTCGCCCAAATCATTAACAATGAATAGAAATGAATTTACGGCAGGAATAGATAAGCGGCAATTGAGAGAAAAGCAAAATAAAATAATACAACAGGCTGAAAAATATGTTCAAGAGTATATTCCTGATTGTTGGGTAATAAAAATGCCTCAAAATGTTATTGGAAATGCGAGGCATCATTTTAAAGAACATCCATTACATTTTGATTATTTATATTATGAATATGTTGCAGAAGCAATTAAATTAATTGCAAAGGAAAGAACGGAAGAAAATAGAAAGTTGATTCAAAAAGAACTTGAGTTTTTGTTGTTACGATATAATGAAAAATTTACGAGGATAAGACAAATTATTGAAAGAGCAGAAGGTACACATATTCAGTATTTTGGCTCTGGTATATTATATGAAGCCTTAAAGCAAAGTAATGAAATATTTCTCGATAATCCCATATGTGATATAAGTATGGCTGCGGTTTTGTCTGAACCATACGCTGTAACAAGGAAAAATTGCGAAGAGTTTTTGGTGGAGGGCGAACTGACAGATTTTTTAGATGGAGCAAACAAAATTCATAGATTGCGATTGGAATATTCAGAAGCAAAATGGCTTGTTTTAGATATAAGAAGCGAATTTCAAGGTGTACTAAAAATGAAAGATAATAGAGTGATTATGGATACCTATTTTGACAAAATACATTCACTTATAAAATGTCCTTATGATAGAATGCAAGGCATTTCATCACCGCAGATAATAAATGATTTTTGTGAATTGATATTAAGGAAGTGGAAGCTAGAAAATATAATTGTGATTGAAAATTATTACAATGAGTTGTGTGTGAGTGAACATTCTCACATCGAAAAGAATGAAAAAGCAGTTGAGATGAATACAAGAATGAAAGGGTGCTTCGAACTAATATATGAAAGAATGGGAAAATGCAAAATAATCCATAAACCAGATAATGTATTAGGTTTTACCAGTAGAAATATAGAATGGATGTCTATGGATGAAAAATTGTATTTTAGGGATGCTTTGAAAGCAATAGTAAATGGAAAAGAGGATGAGGTTACATATTTATATCAAGAACTTGCTATAAAAAATTCATTATTGATTAGAGGGATGAAGAAAAAAGGAGTTGACACCAAATGCAGAAACACAATTTTGGGATAAAAATAGCTTGTATTTTGTTGGCGATTTTAACGGTAATTGCATTTACAACAACCTATAAGGTAGTTTCTGTAGAAAAATATGTTGGATTAATGGAAATTAGCAATGAATCTATAAACCAATATGGAAGTTCTACTTTTTACAATGCGTTTTTAGCACAAATGCGATATATGATGGCAGGCTGGGGATTTCAAAATTCAGTATTAACTATTTTTATTGCAATTGTATACTATAAATTATTTCATGATGAACAAAGACAATATTCGATATGGAGTAGTGTTTTAGCAACGATTTTTGCAGTGTGCTTTATGGTTGGAAAATGCTATCAGGATGCGGGAACAATTTCGTTTATGATTAATAGTTGGAAATATTTTTTCCTTTTCATAATATTTTTTATAGGAGTTTTTTCATTCTTTTATTGTTGTATAGAGTATATGTATATTTGTGTGAAGAAGGCTAATTGTTCAGTAACAAAAAACAACAATAAACTTATTGATTTGTTTGAGAATAGACCTTTCATTGTTTCAACTGTAGTGATGTTATTGAGTAGAATTGCATATTTGTTATTCTTTTGGCCTGGAATAGTAAATTGGGATGCTATGTTTCAGCTGGATTCTTTTTATGGAATATATGAGTGGACTACACATCATCCGCCATTTTCTACATTAGTAATGGTGCTATTTTACAATATTGGAAAATTTGTTGGGGGAACTGATAATTGGGGTGTATTTTTTTATTCAGTGTTCCAATTATCAATAGAGATAATGGTTGTGTCATATAGTATTTCTTTGTTGAAAAGATGGAGAGTACCAATAAAGGCGAGAATCATTTTATTATTATACTTTGCGTTATTTACAGTGTGGGGAATATACAGTGTTACTATGGTGAAAGATTCTATGTATTATATATGTCTATTGTTGTGGTATGTTTTATTCTTAAAAATATATTATAAAGAGAAAAAGATATCAATTGCTGAAATCCTAATTTTAACTAGTTGCTCAATAGTGGTAATTCTAATGAGAAAAAATGGAGTTTATGTAATTGTTCCTACATTGATTATAGCAGGAGTTAGAAGAATAGATTGGAGAAGATATATGGGAACAGCAATTGCTATATTTTTATGTAGTATATTTTTTGAAAATATGTTTTGGCCTGTTCTAGGAGTGGCGGATAATACTCATAGAGATGAATTTTCTATGTTGTTTCAACAAACAGCTAGATATATAAAGGAATATCCGGATGATGTTACAGACGAAGAAAGAAAAATTTTGGAAGAAATTTTGGTATATGATAAATTGGCGGAACGGTATAATCCGGATATTGCGGATCCAGTCAAAGCAAGTGCAGGAACCAAAGTACCCAAGCTTACTGACAAAGAAAAAACAGCATATTTACATGTTTGGTTTGAACAATTGAAGAGACATCCAATAGTTTATATAGAAGCATTTTTAAACGGAACATATAGATATTGGTATCCTAATGCGAAAGCGTATAATCATAGTATAGGTCAATATTTTCATACAACAGATTCGGTAGTTGATAAGGGATTGTTTGAATTTAGCTTTATTGGAGAATTTTCAGATATGAGAACAGCTATCTATAATTTAAGTTATATTTTGTATAAAATGCCGGTAATTAATTTATTATACTGTCCAGCTACATATACATGGGTTTTATTGTTAGTTTTATATTTTATTATGCGAGAGAAAAAATATACGTTTTTAATTTCAGCAGTTCCGATATGTTTAGCATTGTTGATTAATATGATTAGCCCCGTAAATGGATCTTTAAGATATATGTTACCTATTATGGCAATGTTGCCGATTTTATTGTTGTTTATAGTGTTTAGAGAGAAGGAATAGTAAAAGTATTCATAGAATGTTTAGAGTAAAAGGGGAATTTAAAATGGACAAGATAGCAGTATTAATACCATGTTACAATGAAGCTAAAACAATTAGAAAAGTGGTAACTGACTTTAGGACAAGCCTTCCTGAGGCTGTAATATATGTTTACGATAATAATTCAATAGACGGAACAGCTGATATAGCAAGAGAGGCTGGCGCTATTGTAAGACATGAATATAAGCAGGGGAAAGGAAATGTAATACGAAGAATGTTTCGTGAAGTTGAAGCAGAAGTATATCTTATGGTAGATGGAGATGATACTTATCCGGCTGAAGCAGCACCTGAGATGGTAAGACTAGTGCAGGAAAAGAATTCAGACATGGTTGTTGGGGACAGACTTTCTAGTACATATTTCATAGAGAATAAGAGGCCGTTTCACAATTTTGGAAACAGTATTGTAAGGTGGAGCATTAACCAATTATTTCATACTTCTATCAAAGATATCATGACTGGATATAGAGCCTTTAGTTATCAATTTGTAAAGTCTTTTCCTGTGTTATCGAAGGGATTTGAGATTGAAACAGAAATGAGTATTCATGCAGTCAATTACAATATGCAGGTAGATAATGTAGTAATAGAATATCGTGACAGACCAGAAGGAAGTGTTTCAAAACTAAATACATTTAGAGATGGATTTAAGGTAATTAAAACAATTATTAGATTGTATAAGGATTATAAGCCGTTTGGATTTTTTAACATGATAGCAGGAATATTATTAGCTTTAAGTATAGGATTTTTTATTTCTGTGTTAATGGAATATATGAAAACAGGATTAGTTGCTAAATTTCCAACATTGATAACGTGTGGTTTTGTTATGATAATGGCTATTGTTATGTTTGTTGCTGGTATTATTCTTTCTACACTTAGGGTTAAAGATAGACAGGATTTCGAGTATAAAATGGAACAAGTACAGTACATGTATTATAGAGTAGCGGTTCAAAGTGAAGTGACGTATGATATTGAAATACAACAAATTGTGAATAACTATAACAAAAATCGAATTAATATGCTTCATGGTGATTTAAAAAGATGTGCAAGAAATATTCATTAAGTTATACAGGAGGAGAGTATGTTACATTATGATTATTTAATTGTCGGTGCAGGACTCTACGGAGCAGTCTTCGCCCATGAAGCAAAAAAAGCAGGAAAATCCTGTCTTGTAATTGATAAA
Source organism: Lachnospiraceae bacterium (assembly GCA_017399885.1). GTDB lineage: Bacteria > Bacillota > Clostridia > Lachnospirales > Lachnospiraceae > CAG-411. The sequence continues at coordinate 13,791 of JAFQAU010000099.1, read as the reverse complement.
AGAGACCATACAGCAGGAAATATTTATACAAAGGAAGTAGAAAGCATTCAGGTTCACGAATATGGTGCCCATATTTTTCATACGAGCAATAAAGAGATATGGGACTATGTGAATCAGTTTGCGGAATTTAATCAGTATATTAATTCACCGGTAGCAGTATATAAGGATGAGTTGTATAACCTTCCTTTCAATATGAATACCTTTAGTAAGATGTGGAATATTCGCACACCACAAGAGGCAAGGGAGAAAATTGCTGAACAGATAGCAGAATTGAATATTACCAATCCGCAGAATCTGGAAGAACAGGCTTTGTCGTTAGCTGGAAAAGACGTGTATGAGAAGCTGGTAAAAGGCTATACAGAGAAGCAGTGGGGACGTGATTGCAAGGAGTTACCAGCATTTATTATTAAGCGATTACCACTACGTTTTACCTATGATAACAATTATTTCAATGACCGTTATCAGGGAATTCCAATTGGTGGATATACAGCCATGGTTGAAAAGTTGTTAGAAGGAATTGAAGTACGTCTTGAAGTAGACTATTTTTCTGATAAGGCTGGTTTTGATGCTATGGCAGAAACGGTAGTATATACAGGGCAGATTGATAAGTATTTTGATTATTCTCTTGGTGTATTGGAGTATCGCATGGTTCGCTTTGAGACAGAGACTCTTGATTGTGAGAATTATCAGGGAAATGCTGTGGTTAATTATACGGAGCGTGAAGTACCATATACCAGAATCATAGAGCATAAGCATTTTGAATTTGGCAAGCAGCCTAAGACGGTTATATCAAGAGAGTATCCTAGTGAATGGAGTAAGGGAGAAGAACCTTATTATCCAATTAATGATGAGAAGAATAGTAAGTTGTATGCTGAATATGCAAAGCTGGCAGCAGGTGAGAAAAACGTTATTTTCGGTGGTAGATTAGGAGAATACAAGTATTACGATATGGACAAGGTAATTGAAAGTGCGTTGAATAAAGTAAAAGAAGTATTGTGATAAAACACCTGTCTTGCATGACAAGGCAGGTAATCTGTAATTGCACCTTGACAATTTCATACTTTATATTAGTTTCACAGTTGTAAACGAAATATTCTAATGCTATAATTTGTTTGAATGGCTTGTCTGGAGAGACATGTATATGAAATGAATAAAATAGAAAAAGCCAACAAAACAAAGGAAAGACGCATAAAACAGTATGAGGAGTTAACCTTTACGGATAACTTTATGTTCTGTAAGATTATGGAGAACAATCCGGATGTTTGCAAAAAGGTATTAGAGATTGTTCTAGGAAAGAGGATTAAGGAAATCTCGTTTGTATCCAAGGAAAGCACAATAGACATTAAGTGGAATGGTAAAAGTGTGCGTCTAGATGTCTATGTGGATGATGGCAAAGATACGATTTATGATATTGAGATGCAGGCAAGGGATAATGATAATCTTCCCATGAGGACACGATATTATCAGAGCGTACTTGATTTGAATCAGATAGAAAAAGGTGCAGATTATGATGAACTAAAGAATAACATGGTCATTTTTATCTGTACATTTGACCACTTCGGAAAGGGGCTACCAGTATATACCTTTAGTAATCGGTGTAAAGAAGTATTAGAATTAGAACTCGGAGATGGGACAAATAAAGTTTTCGTGAATGCCAAAGGAAATACAAAGAATCTGTCTGAAGATTTTAGAGCTTTTTTGCAATATCTGAATGGAGAGATAGTAGAAGACAATTCTTTTGTTAGTACACTAGAAAATGAAGTAGAAGCCGCAAGAAACAAAGAAGAGTGGAGGGTGGAATATATGTCATTGATGGTTGAGTTTCGAGAAAGATATAAAGAAGGTAAAGAGGACGGATTTGCAGAAGGCATATCAATTGGAGTTTCACGAGAAATGGAGAATGGAATTCGTATTCTGATTGAAACAGGGCAGGAAGATGGAAAGTCCAAGGAAGAATTGGTAAATAGATTGGTCGATAAGTACTCTTTATCGTTGGAAGAAGCACAAACAAATGTGCAGTTGTATTGGAAAACGAATAATTAGCAGGATAGAATCTTAATATAAAGTATGAAATGTAGAATACATACTTTATGTTAGGATTTTTTATTGAGTTATCTTTTTTCTAGAGAGGGAGCTAGAAGTACCTTGACAATTTCATACTTTATATTAGTTTCACAGTTGTAAACGAAATATTCTAATGCTATAATTTGTTTGAATGGCTTGTCTGGAGAGACATATATGTAAAATGAATAAACAGGAAAAAGACAACAAAACAAAGGAAAGACGCATAAAACAGTATGAGGAGTTAACCTTTACGGATAACTTTATGTTCTGTAAGATTATGGAGAATAACCCTGATGTTTGCAAAAGGGAATTAGAGAGTTACTGTTTACACAGCACTTAGCATTTACTGCTAAGTGCGTAAAAAAATGTGGTTTGGTTAAGCAAAAATCCATTTGCGAAGCAAATTTAGGATGGATTTTTGCAAGTTACTGGAACGGAGTGAACAGTAACATTGGAGATTATCCTTGGCAAGAGGATTAAGGAAATCTCATTCGTATCTAAGGAAAGTACCATAGATATTAAGTGGAACGGTAAAAGCGTACATTTGACCACTTCGGAAAGGGGCTACCAGTATATACCTTTAGTAATCGGTGTAAAGAAGCATTAGAATTAGAACTCGGAGATGGGACAAATAAAGTTTTCGTGAATGCCAAAGGAAATACAAAGAATCTGTCTGAAGATTTTAGAGCTTTTTTGCAATATCTGAATGGAGAGATAGTAGAAGATAATTCTTTTATCAGTACACTGGAAAATGAAGTAGAAGCCGCTAGAAACAAAGAAGAGTGGAGGGTGGAATATATGTCATTGATGGTTGAGTTTCGAGAAAGATATAAAGAAGGTAAAGAGGACGGTGTATCACAAGAGAAGGCGAACGGAATCCGTATTGTAGTTGAAATTGGTCAGGAAGATGGAAAAACAAAGGAAGAGTTGATAAGCAGACTGGTCAATAAGTATTCTTTATCATTAGAAGAAGCACAAACAAATGTGCAGTTGTATTGGAAATCGAATAATTAGCAGGATAAAATCCTAATATAAAGTATGAAAGATAGAACATATACTTTATATTAGGATTTTTTATTAAGGGGGGAGATTAGGAGAATACAAGTATTATGATATGGACAAGGTTATAGAAAGTGCGCTGAATAAGGCAAGAGAAGTATTGTAAAAAAACACCTGCCTTGCAGGACAAGGCAGGTAAAACATGTGTTATTGTAACTATTCAGGTAGGGCGAAGCATTTACTGCTGAGACCGTAAGAAAATGATACGGTAAGCAAAAATCCCATCGCTGAAAGCGATTTTATATGGATTTTCGCAACGTAATTATGAAGGTACTGAATAATTACGTTTTAGTTTGATAAAAATTGTTCAGGATCAATGCCTGAGTCAAGGAGTAGTTGTTTTAAACGTGCATTTTCCATACTTTTTTCAGCAACTTGAGCAGTTAGATTTGAAACTTGCTCCTTCATATTATCAGCATTTGCTTTCATGGAATTATATTGTTCCCTCATATTATCAGCATTTGCTTTCATGGAATTATATTGTTCCTTCATATTATCGACTTGTTCTTTCATGGAATCATATTGTTCCTTTAAGTCATCGTATTGTTCTTTCATATCATCAATCATGAGGCGGACAGTATTTCTGTCAGCGATGGCAAGAGCTTCTGAATACATATGAATCAACTCCTTTGGGTTTGTACGGAATTCAGAGATATCTTTATATAACTCTATGAATTCGGGGTAAGAATTAATGAGTGTGATGATGTCTTCAGGCTTACTTGAGCTAAGAAAAGTAAGCCATGCATCTAATTTGTTAGTTATATTTTGTACTGTTTCATGAAAGGTGTCAAGAGAAATGTACTTAATATGGGAAAGAGTAGTAACCTTGGCGCCGCTATCATAAGTGGTTTGTTCGTTGTGAATATAGCGAGGAGAGACATCAAGAAAGGCAGCTGAGCTTTTTTCCATTAGTATAATGATGTAGAAAGGCTTCATATCCTTGTAACTGAAAGTATCTTTTTTCTCAGCTTTTAATTTGTTATATTGGCGCATGATAAAGTCAGCAACATAGCAGTCACTTCGTTCACCAGGGAAAAGGTAACCATATTTTTGCATTTCGACATTGATATAAGAACCATTGGACAATTGAAGCAGGATATCTACGATAATTAGGCTGCCTTCTTCAACCATTCTATTTCCTTCACGAGGAAGTATTTCCTTGATATGTACTTCTTCTTCAAAAATAGCAGAGAGGAGACTTTCGATTCGTTTTGGATGTTGATAAGGTGAGAGAATGGATTGGAAGAAGGAATCATAAGTGATTTTAAGACCATGTTTTCCAGTTATGAAACCTAAGATATTATGTTGGACTGGTTCAGGAAAGGTTAGAAATTTCTGATATGTTATAGAATCTGTTTTAATAAGTGAAATTGCCTGTTCGACGGTTGTTTCTTTGCCAAGTGCGTCTTGTAGGGTAAAGTTTGTGGATTGTGTTGACTTGTTTTTGATTTGATTCATAGAATTACTCCTTTGTAATAAATATAAATTGAAAATGTTTGGCGAACTGCCAGAATGTAAGATAGTACATGTAATGTACCATAATGTCAGAACTGACAAAAGCAGTATACCACATAAAGATGACGTTAGGTGATAGTTTAAAAATAGTTTAAAATTTATGTGCAAAATGAACAATAATGGTACCTTGACAATTTCATACTTTATATCAGAATTTTCTTGTGCAAGAGAACTTTTTTTGTTATAGTGTTCTTGGAAACATCATATCAGAGAATTCTATGATAATCTATTATCTCAATTTTCACTACAAGATGAATCTACTTGTTACTGGAACAGTAACATCTATTCTGAATCGGAGAATTTCTACAGAAATATCCCAAAAAATAATTTAATAATACAAATACATGGGATATGGTGGAATATTCGTTTTTTACTGTATTCCGTGTACAAAAGAAAGGCGTACAAATGGAAGAAAGTAAAGAAATAGAACACAATTCTAAAAAACGAGACAGTTCAGGAAAGATGATTTTTGAAGATCCTATTTTATGTGCACAATTTGTCCGAGGGTATACCGATATGCCGATTTTTCAGAATGTGCAGCCAGAAGACATAGAAAATGTATCAAATCGGTATATTCATATGTTTATGGAGGAACGACAGTCAGATGTTGTAAATAAGATATATCTTAGAGATATTTCAAGTGAGGAAAGGGAACCTTTTTATTTACTGACCCTTATTGAACATAAGTCAAGTATTGATTATAATGTAGTTATGCAGATACTCAGATATATGGTATATATTTGGGAAGACTATGAGAAACAAATGGAAATGAAGCATAAAGGAATCAGTACAACCAAGGATTTTAAATACCCACCGGTTTTACCTATTGTTTATTACGAAGGAATGGAAAAGTGGGAAGGTGAAATGGAATTAAAAGATAGAATTCTTTTAAGTGATGTATTTGAGGAATTTTTGCCACAAATGAAGTGCAAACGGGTACAATTAAAGGATTATAGTGATGAAGAGCTCATGGAGAAGAAGGATGAATTGTCTGTAGTCTTTATGATAAGTAAGGTTTGGCAGATGGATGATTTTGTAAGATTGGGCGAAAATGTACCAAAAGAGCATCTTGAAAGAACTTTTAAAGAAACACCAGAGTATCTGTTAAAGGTAATTGCAAAGATAACGGCAGCTCTGTTAACGAAGATAAATGTTCCGGAAGAAGAGATCGAAGCATTTACAGAGCAGATTAAGGAGCGCAAAATGGGAATGTTATTTGAGAATTTTCAAGCGTATGATGTGCAGGAAACAAGAAGAATTGAACATGAAAAGGCTGTGAAAGAGGTAACCGAGACACTTACGGCAGAAATAACGGAGCGAGTGACAGAAGAAGTAACAGAGCGAGTGACAGAAGAAGTAACAGAGCGAGTGACTACAGAAGTAACTCAAGAAAGTATTTCTAAGCTGGTTGAAGTAATCAAAGAGTTGGGAAATACCAAAGAAGACGCAATACAAAAATTGATGGAAAAGTATGCGTTAGTGAGAGAATCAGCAAAAGAACAAGTTGATTTATACTGGTAAATATATAGCAGGGATATAGCGGCGAAAGATTCAGAATCAGAGTCCTGATATAAAGTATGAAAGAAATCTTTACTTTATATCAGGATTTTTATTTAAGGGGGAGAGTTATGGAGATGGTTAATATTTTGATGTTTATCATTCCACCAATTTTGGCATGGGTGATACATATTTATTTGCGACATGGAGACATGAGCGGAAAGCGTAAGGTATTTTTCTTTTTCTTATATCAGCTTTTAATTAATGCATGTACATATGGTGTTTCATGTTTGCGGGGGATAAGGGGCTTTGAATTTGACAATATGACAATTTCTTATCGTATCAAATATATGGGACTTGGATGTGTGTTAGGGTTTGTTATTCCATTTATCGTGTGTTTGTTATCGGAAGACCAGATAACGATAGGAGGTTTTAAAAGATATACCACCAGATTTATTAGGGATAATAGGAAATACATGGGTTATGCGATTCGTGTAGCCAAGGCGGATTTGCGTTCAGAGGTTTCTAATTCATACTTGGATTGGATGTGGTGGCTGATTGAACCATTTTGTATGATGATGATTTACACGGTTATTTTTGGTGTTGTGTTTAATGCTTCAGAGAAGTATTTTCCTGTGTTCATCTTTATTGGTATTACGATGTGGAGTTTTTTCTCAAGGAGTATTTCAGGCAGTGTAAATACGGTGAGAGCTAATAAAGGCGTGATTACAAAGGTATATTTGCCTAAGTACATATTACTTTTTTCAAAGATGCTGGTAAATGGTTTTAAGATGATGGTTTCGATGGGAATTATTTTACTTATGATGCTGGTATTTCGGGTTCCGTTAACGGTGAATGTGTTGTATGTATTACCAATATTGGTAGTTTTGTTTCTGTTTACTTATGGATTAGGAACGATTCTGATGCATTACGGTGTGTATGTGAATGATTTGGGATATATTACAGGAATTGTATTAAGCATGATGATGTATTTTACAGGTACGTTTTATGCTGTGTCAAAGCGTGTTCCTGCACCCTTTGGCGAGTTGTTGGAAAAGTTTAATCCGATAGCGTATCTAATATCTTCCATGAGAGGAGCGCTTCTATATGGACAGGCTCCAGAGTGGGGATTAATGGGATTATGGGGATTTGTATCAATAGTATTAATTGCATTAGGGGCATTTACGATTTATAGTAATGAGAATGCATATGTGAAGGTGATTTAATGAACGAAGTGAAGAAAGTGGCAATAGAGGTTAAGGACGTTTGTATTAATTATAGAATTCTAAATAGTGTTTCGGTTCAAAAGTCATTCTTAAGAAAAAAGGTAAGAGAAGAGGTTTTTGAAGCGGTAAAGCATGTATCCTTTGAGGTAGAAGAAGGGGGAATTCTTGGAATTATCGGAAAAAATGGTAGTGGAAAATCGACGCTGTTGAAATCCATTGCAGGAGTTTTTTCACCGAATACTGGAACAATTGATTTGAAGGGGCATTCGGTATCGCTTATGGCTTTGGGAGTAGGCTTTAAGGATAATCTGACAGGAAGAGAAAATATTGTCTTGTCAGGTATGCTTCTTGGCTTTTCGGAGAAAGAGATAGAAGCAAGAGCACAGGATATTATTGATTTTGCTGAGATTGGAGAATTTATTGACAGACCGGTTCGTACCTATTCAAGTGGTATGCATTCCAAGCTTGCTTTTGCGATTACGGCAATGCTGGAAACGGATATTATGCTTGTGGATGAAGTCTTAAGCGTAGGAGACGAGCGTTTCAAGAAGAAGAGTCTTGCAAAGATGAAGGAGCTTATCAATGATAAGAATAGGACTGTTGTTATTGTGTCACATAGCATTCCTACTTTAAAGGAGCTTTGTGATAAGGTGCTTTGGATTCATGATGGAGAGATGAAAGAGATAGGAGAACCAGCAGCAGTGTTAAAGCATTATACCGATTTTATGGCGGGATAGGGGACTTTGGATGAAAATAGTATTTATAATTGCATCTTGCTTAGAACTAGCTTAAGTGGAATTCCGCTTTTGATAGAGATTATCTGAATGATACGAAGGAAGAATTTCTAAAGTTGTGGCTAGAACGGTTGCCAGAAAATATATCTGTCTATGCAGAAGCATATATTTTAAATACATATGGTGTATGGGGAATTGAAACAAGGAATAGTGAGCAATACTATGTAAAGGATATTTATCCAAACGAACTTGGGTTATATCAGGATAGTCCTCTTCCGGATGGGCTGAGAGATTTGGTTTATCGGTTTTATTGTAATCGATTTACCTATCGCTATTTGAGTGAAGGAACTGCTTTTTGGATTTTATTTTTGGTAACACTTGGCTTTCTGGGTAAGAAGAAGTATGGAAAAGTAGTAGCATTTTGCCCGGGATGGTTATGTTTTATGAGTCTTTTGCTGGCAACACCGATTGCTTTTGCCTTTCGATATGTGTTTTTTCTAGCTCTTTTATTTCCTTTTCTGCTGTTCATACCATTTATACCTGATGAGATGGAGTGATTGTATATGATACCTTATATAAGAGGTAAGAAGGTTTTGTTTATCACAACAAAAAATCTAGATTATATCCGCAATACACAGGAGCGTGTGCTGTTAGAGGAGCAGGCGCTTTCTTTTGATATGATAGGTTCTCAGCATAAGAGTTATTTTATGCGGCTATTGTGTGTGTATGGCAGATTAGCGGTTACTAAGATGTCATTGTATGATACTGTTTTTATCGGTTTTGCACCGCAATTGGTTTTGCCATTCTGGGGATGGAAGTTTCGTAAGACGGATGTGGTGATAGATTTTTTTATTTCACTATATGATACCTTGTGCTGTGATAGGAAAAAGGTAGATGAAAAAAACGTTTTAGGGAGATTGTTACATAAAATAGATGAGGTTACCTTACGACAAGCAAAAGTAGTGATTTGTGATACAAAGGCACATGGTTGTTTTTTTTGCGAGGAATTTAGAGTTGAGCAGGATAAGTTACATACGGTGTATTTACAGGCAGATAAGGCAATTTATTATCCAAGACCAGTGGATAGACCGGACGATTTGAAGGACAAGTTTATGGTATTGTACTTTGGCAGCGTACTTCCCTTGCAAGGCGTAGATGTGGTATTAAAGGCAATGAATATCTTAAAACGGGAAAAGGATATTCATTGTGTGTTTATTGGACCGATAGCAGATTCGGAGTGGAAAAAGTTAGTGTTGGAGGCAGGAAACATTGAGTATATAGAATGGTTGCCGCAGGAGAAATTGGCAGAGTATATTGCAATGTCTGACTTATGTCTTGCCGGACATTTTTGTAATGACATACAGAAGGCGAAGCGGACGATTCCAGGGAAAGCGTATATTTATCAGGCAATGGGAAAACCAATGATTTTAGGTGATAATGTGGCTAATCGAGAGTTGTTTACGGAGGATGACAAGACTTATTTTGTAGAAATGGGGAACGTGAGAGCGCTTGTAGATGTTATTTTGAAATGTAGCAAGAACAAAGGGGAGTAAAGAAATGCTGTTATCGATTATCATACCGGTATATAAGGTAGAAGAATATGTGGAAAAATGTCTGCAAAGTGTAGTAGATAGTGGACAAAATAGTCTGGGAAAGTATGAGGTTATTGTTGTAGATGATGGTTCACCTGATCAATCAGGTTTGATTGCAGATGGTTATGCACAACGATATCCTTTTTTTCGTGTGGTTCACAAAGAGAATGCGGGTGTAGCAGCAGCTAGAAATACAGGTATGGATACAGCTACCGGAAAGTGGCTTTATTTTGTGGATTCTGATGATTGGCTTGCAGAAGGTGCAGTGGATAGGATATGCCAAAGAGTGCAGGATAATGAAGATACAGATATTCTTATGTTTGATGCGTATCAGAATGTATTAGAAAAAGAGCAGATATGGGAGCATTTTTCAAGTAAAAAGGTATGGAGTTGCAAAGAGGATATTTGGGAATTGCAGAGGGGGATGTTATATTTCCCACTTGTAAGGGAAGCAATGAAAATACCACTTGCGGCACCTTGGGATAAAGTATACAGGAGAGCGTATTTACAGAAGAATGGGATAAGCTTTCAAGAACAGTTAAAGGTTCTGGATGATATGGTTTTTAACTTCGAGGCTTTTGGAAAAGCGTTAATGGTGGCATATTATAAGGATAGGATTTATCATTATCGCTTTGTGCCGGATTCTATAACGAATCAATATAAAGCCAATCGTGTGGAGCTGGATTGCATGGTATGGGAGCATTTGCAGGAATACATAAATGAGGCATGTCAACAGGGACTATGGAGTAAACAGGAGAAAGAAGCATTTTTACAGGCGTATTATGCTAGGATTGTGAAGTCCTTTAGTATTTGTACAAGATTGCAGTTTTTCCATAAGAAGAATCCTGAAAAGTTCTGGAGCAGAATGGTATTGGTAAAGCAGGTTATGAATAGTCAGCCATATAAGGAAGCATTTCAAAAGGTGAAGCTTTCTAATATGGAATGGAAACTGAAAGTTATGGCCTTTGTTGGAAGAATGAAATGGGGATTAGGAGTACATTTACTGTATTTGGGGCAGAGATGGATTGGAAAATAGCCGATTAGAGGTAGTGAATGAGCTATTCAAAATCTTTGCGGAGTGTGTTAGTATAGTAGTAACAAGACTCATGGAAAGGTTTAGGTAAGAAAATGGCAAGAACAGTAGCAATTGGAATTCAAGACTTCGAAACAGTGATTACCAATGATTACTTTTATGTGGACAAAACTGCTTTCATCAAGGAATGGTGGGAAAGTGGTGATAGTGTAACGCTGATTTCTAGACCAAGGCGATTTGGGAAAACATTAAATATGAGTATGCTGGAGCGATTTTTCACCTTAAAATATGCAGGAAAAGGTGAGCTGTTCGAGAATCTTTCCATTTGGAAGGATGAAAAGTATCGAGATTTGCAGGGAACAATTCCTGTGATTAGTTTATCATTTGCAACAGTAAAAGAGAAGAATTTTGAGTTGACGAGAAAGAAGATATGTCAATTAATTGCAAACGTATATAGTGAGTATTCTTTTCTGAAGGATAGTGATGTACTTACAGAGCAGGATAAAGAAAAGATTAAGAAGATATCAGGTGATATGGGAGATACAGAGGCGACATTGTCGTTATATCACTTATCGGATATGTTGAGTCGATATTATGGGAAGAAAGTAATCATACTGCTTGATGAATATGATACACCGATGCAGGAAGCATATGTAGATGGATATTGGGATGAATTGGTAGCTTTTACAAGAAGTCTGTTTAATGCAACTTTTAAAACAAATCCATGGCTTGACAGGGCGATAATGACAGGAATTACAAGAGTAAGTAAAGAGTCAATTTTCTCTGATTTGAATAATTTGAAAGTAGTTACTACAACTTCAGAAGAGTATGCTACAGCATTTGGTTTTACAGAAGATGAAGTATTTGGGGCAATGGATGAGATGGGATATCAAGAGAAGGAAAAGGTAAAGGAATGGTATGATGGCTTTATCTTTGGAAAAACAAAGGATATATATAATCCATGGTCGATTTTAAATTATCTTGATACAGGACATTTTACCACATATTGGGCAAATACCAGCTCTAACAGCTTGGTAGGAAAGTTAGTCAGAGAAGGAAGTAAAGGTGTTAAGGCTGACTTTGAGAAGCTTTTAAAGGGTGAGCATTTAGTTGCACCAATTGACGAGCAGATTGTTTATAATCAATTAGATGGAAATGATCAAGCTATATGGAGTCTGTTGCTGGCAAGTGGGTATCTTAAGGTAATTGATTATGAGAAATATGACAATGATGACATTATAGAGCCGAAGTATGAATTGCAATTAACCAATCGCGAAGTTGCACTGATGTTCCGACAAATGGTAAAAGGATGGTTTCGAGCGACATCGGAAGATTACAACGACTTTGTCAAAGCACTGCTTATTGGTGACTTGGATGCCATGAATGAATACATGAACCGAGTGGCACTTAATACGTTCAGTAGCTTTGACACCGGAAATCGACCATCAGGAATCGAACCAGAGCGCTTTTACCATGGATTTGTATTAGGGCTTCTTGTGGAACTGGCAGACAGATATGTACTTACTTCAAATCGTGAAAGTGGATTCGGAAGATATGATGTTATGTTAAAGCCAAAGAACCTAAATGATACCGCATTTATTCTGGAATTCAAGGTATTCAACCCACGAAAGGATGGTACACTCGAGGAGACGGTCAACGCAGCATTGACACAGATAAAAGAGAAACAGTATGAAGCAGAACTTATCGCTGAAGGCATTCCTGCACAGAATATCCGAAAGTATGGATTCGGATTCGAAGGGAAGAAAGTGCTGGTTGGGGAATAAAGGAATCAAAAAGTGAGGAAATGATGGGCTGTTATTCAGTTACAAACTGAATGACAGTTTTTTTTTACGCTGTCATACTATAAACATAAGTATGATACGAGGAGAGAAACGGATGGAAAGTGTTAAACAGAATAGTCATAGGATAGAGGGGAAGGTAACTATACCAGAAGAAAAAAGAGATGAATTTAATAGAAATGTATTTACTATTCTTAAGATGTGTGGAATTCGCAAGGTTGTTAAGACGAAAATAGATAGGCATGAGGTAACGACGGTTTGTATGCCGGAAGCGGACGAGCATGGAATCGTAAGCTTTGATTATTCTATTTTTGAACAGAGGCAACGAGATATAGCAACGTATAATATCCATACGAATGAACTGAGCTTGCCATATTGTGATTATTCCCAATTTGGTTTTGCAATGTGTTTCATTATGACTATGCAGGAAGCATATTCGGAAGGACATTGCTGCTTTATGGAAGGTAGCGAAATTTGTGATGTAAGAATCTATGCAAAAATAATGGAATTTGAGATGGATATATATCTTAGTTTTCCACAAAGGAAAGAGTTATGGAATAAGGAAATTGTTACAGAGAAAAAAGAAAAGTCAAGAAAATCAAATTTATACATTATATTTTCACGAGAAAATGCAGATGAATTTCTTGAGTTTGGAGATGAGAAGGAACTGGAATTGTCAGAGGATATGCGTATAGCAATAGCAGAATGGAAGGACAGATATTGTGAGATTAGTGACGCAGAAGTGGAGACGCTGGATATAGAGTCAGAACTTTGTGAGATTATTGAAAACATAGAAACAGTGTGGAAAAGCAGATATGTAGATAAAGAGTTTGTGGATGAATTTATGAAATATAAGCATGATAATCGATATAAAAAGGCTATATTTCTGTATAAGGAAGTAGTAGAAGTTGTATTTCAGTATTTTCCTGAGCTTACGAAGAAGCAGGCAAGTAAGTGGATCATACAGAGTTGTATAACGAAAGCGGAGAGAGTGCAGATAAGTGCATATCAATCGTTAATGATGAATGATCAGTATCGTAAAAAGTTATTTGGATTTTGAGGAGACTAATAATATGGGAATATATGGAAGATACACAGGGACTATGGACATTCAAGAGGAAGAAAAACAGAAATTTACAGAAAATGTTTTAAAATTGTTGAATTATGGTGGTATGGTACAGTTTGACCAAGTAAGCATGTATGGCATGGAAATTGCGTTGATGAAACCGGTAGAAGTAAATCAGGAAGGAAAGGCCAGCTTTCATTATAATT
>JAFQAU010000011.1 GCA_017399885.1 Lachnospiraceae bacterium | reverse complement strand
TGCGCTTACTCACAAAATTGGGCAAAAATCTCCTATCGTCTGCTTGTGTTTGTCTGGCACGGACACCATCTGCAAATTGTTATCTTATTGTTGTGCAATTTGACAAGTGCAATTTAGGTTATGTGCTTTTGACACCCTAATCCTTATAGGAAAGTTCGTCCTATAAAGGAAAATGTGACTAGAGGATGCGCACAAATTGGTATGGAGGCTGTGCTGTTACCCCTTTGGTGTGTACTTTCGTTGTTACATATTTACATATGTGCTACATAAGCATACATCACAATATAATGACATAAGCTGCCTAGTAATACAAAAATATGAAAGATTTCATGAGAACCGAAGTTCTTATGTTTTTCATTGAAAATTTTTAATTTTAAAGCATAGATTACACCACCAATGGTATAAAGAATACCACCTGTAAGAAGTAAAGCAAAGGCATTTGGTGGAAGCTTCTCTATAATTTCACGGAAAGAAAAAATACAAGTCCAACCCATTCCTATATAAATTATAGATGAAAACCATTTGGGACAAAATATCCAAAATCCTTTGATTAATATACCTACAATGGCCATAATCCACACAGTTGCACACATAATGTACCCGGTTTTATTCTGCAAGACAATGAGACAAACAGGAGTGTAGCTTCCGGCAATCATTACAAAAATCATCATGTGGTCACATTTTTTTAAAAGTCGGTTGAATTTTTCTCCCAAATTAAAGGTGTGGTATGCAGTGCTGGCAGAATATAAAAATAACATACTAATAGAAAAAATAAGCATAGATACACCATTTATAAGGTTGCCGGAGCTAAGATGTAAGGTATGTGTAATTAATGGAACCATTGTGATTGCAACCAGAATCATGCCAATAAAATGTGTAATGGCGCTTCCGGGTTCCTTTGGGTGTAATAGCTGTTTCTTGATCATCTGACTCATAAAAATCCCTCTCTTTCTTCCTTAATAGTTATTCCTTGGGGAGATGTAATGCTATGGTGAAAATACCATAATAGTTCATTCTAAGTTCCCCTCTTTTAGAATGCTTAAGACCTTACAAATAAGGTTAGATATGTAATCATTACTAGTATATCTAAGATTTCATGATTTATGCGTACAAGGTCAGCTGATGTAGCTGCATGAAATCAATATAATTAGACTTTTTATAAATGTGAAATACATAAAATAAATATATAAAACCAAGTAAATGTATTTCATAAACACGTCATGTAGTTTTTAAAACTACATTAACTTGTCATTAATACTACAACAATAAAAGAAGGTTGTCAAGAGATTGAAAAAAAAATATAATAAGGAAAGGTTAGAAATAATAATAGCTTAGACAGCTCAGCTTATTTCATGGGTTGATCCAGACAAAGAATAGAGAGGAGATTTTTTATGGCAATGGATATACAGTTAAAGGATATTGTAAAATTAAAAAAACAGCATCCATGTGGGAGTTATGAATGGGAAGTCCTTAGAGTGGGGATAGATTTTCGTTTAAAATGCATGGGGTGTGGACATCAGATTATGATGCCTAGGAAGCAAGTGGAAAAAAATGTGCGAAATATTCGCAAACCAGAATAATAGTTTGAGTGAAGTGAACGTATAGTAAACACTCATGCAGCTTGCTGCACCACCATAAATGAAACTTTGCGTGTTTACTATCGGGTGACATCTCTTCGCAAAAGCGCTCAGAGATATACTATTCAACTAAGGGACTACTGCGCCCCAAAAAAGGTCTTGTACTCCCTAAGTTTCATAGTAAATTCATCAATTCAAACAGGAGGTACCAACATGGGAAAAACAAAAATTAAATTATCCCACATTATCAAAACCCATTCAACCATGGATTATATGCAAATTTACCATTACATTTGTAGTGAAATAGAAAGTGGACATTTAATTCCCGTTAAGGCTTCAGGTCTGAATGGAAAAAAGCCGGCATTGTATAATTCCTACTGGACTTTTAGGGAAGAATGGGATTACTCTGAAATTCAGGAAGAACTTCGCTATCAATTAAATCCCCTTTTAAATACAGAATATTATCAAAGAAATCCGGGAAAATACAATGAAGACAAAGAACAAATTCGTCTCCTAAGCCGGTACCTTACCCAAAATAAGGAATTTTTAATATCTCCAGTTACCATTAACGAGCGTAGCTTTGAGATTTTTCATCGGGAAAAATTTTTAGATCGTGAAAAAGGACGTAGTCTGTTGGCCCGGCTTAAATTTTCGGAAGAAAAGCTAAACTTTTATGAAACCTCAGAGCCTATGTCCTATTATTCTCACAGTAAGCAGACACCCCAAAACTTTTTAATTATAGAAAATAAAGATACGTTTTTTAGTATGCGGAAACATTTAATTAACCGACAGGATACTTTACTTGGTTTAAAAGTAGGCACCCTTATATATGGTGGAGGAAAAAGTATTTACAAATCCTTTGCAGATTTTGTCAATTATGTGGAACCTTATTTTAAGCAGGAGAAAAATAAAGTATATTATTTCGGAGATTTAGACTATGAAGGAATCCTAATTTTCGAACATTTACAAGGAGAATATGCAAATCAAGTGGAAATTCGTCTGTTTACCCAGGCTTATGAGAAAATGTTAGAAAAGGCGGAAAACATAGGATATCAAGAACTGCCAGAAACCAAAGAAGGACAGAATAAAAATGTGGGGAAGTATTTTTTTGAAAGCTTTTCTCAAATTACGCAGAATAAAATTAGGAATGTATTGGAAGATGGAAAATATATTCCTCAGGAAATTTTAAATGAAAGGGATTATTAATTATGGAATTTTTAAAAGATTTTCCTAGGAGAATGAAAAGTGTTGGAAGATATGCCATATTGATGAATAACAGTTTTCGAAAAGACACATGGAAGCAGTATGGAATTGAGACCATAGACCAGCAGGTGAACCTGATTTTTACAGTGCTTTTGTTTTTGATGGAGTATTCTTTAAAAGACGAAAATTGTACCATTGATGATATTGCAGAATTTATTGGTACAGTGAATGATCATTATTATAAAAAAGAATATTCCTATGATGATTTAAATAACCTGGCAGATTTTATTGTAAATGTGATTTTAAGCAATTCCGGAAGTGCCATGTATTTTAAAGCTTATGATTATGAACAAAAGGAATACACAGAAATTCATATAAATTATATTGCCAATAAAATTGTGTATCTGGATAATGGCATCCGAAGAACTTCTTATCATCTTACGGAAGACGGATATAATATGATTCTATCCACCATGGAACTGGAAAATAACTTAAAGCTAACCGTTCATGAAATGTTGTTTAAACTTCATTTGGAACGGGCGGATTATGGAAGAGCTGTCAATGATGTGAAAAACGTTTTTGACCAGTTACGGATTCAGACACAGAAAATTCAGGAAGCCATGGGAAGAATTCGTCAGAATGCACTGGCGTATTCTGTAGAAGAATACAGGCAGATTGTAGAAGAAAATATTTATACTGTTGAAGAAACCAGACAGAAATTTAAAGCCCATAAAGAGTTAGTAGAAAAACGTGTCCAGGAATTTGAAGAAAAGGATATTAATGTAAGAACGCTATCTACAGAGGATGAAGATAGTTTGAATCGTTTAAGAGAAATCGAAAGTTATCTGATTCGCTCTTTGGATGAACATCAAAAAATTTTAAGTGAGCATTTAGATTTAAAGAGTATGTATGATGTGGAATTGGAAAATTATTCTAATATGACCATGGTACAACGGTTTCATTTCAAAAGCCAGTTATACGACAAAGTACTGAAAGATGCCTCTCTGTTAGAACATATGGAAGAATTCTTTCAGCCTCTTTTCTGGAACCAGATGCCAAAAGTATATAATATAGAGAAAGCTTTTGAAATACAGAAAGGCATTCGAAAAAAGGAAATAGAAGATGAAACTCAAGAACTGGGATTTGAGGAAGAAGAATATCTGGAAGAAAAGGTGCGATTGCTAAGAGAACGGTTGGAAAAATATGAAAAAAGCCTGAAAATGATACTAGAACATATGATAACAGAAGGCAGTATATCCTTATCTGTTTTAAAAGCGGGAATAGAGGAAGAGAAAAAGCAGGTATTATTTCCTTCCTTAGAGATTTTCAGGGAAATTATGATAGAACTGCTAAGTGCAGGAGAAATTGATATTTCAAAGTTAAAAAAAGAACAAAGTGAATTTCTCATGGAAACACCGGAAAACTTTCAGTTAAATCAAATGGTTTTAGATATTATAGAAGAAAATAATTGGAATCATATCAAGAAAATACATATTTCACGTGCAGAACAGGGCCAGCAGGTGTGTTTTGAACGAGTGAAAAATGAGCAGGGCGAATACAAAAATATTCGCTGCTCGGATGTGGAATTATGGTATGAAACATAGGAGGAATTTCAGTGGCATACGAAATAGAAAATATAAAACTTAGCCAAAGTATTTTTTATCATCTGCTTTGTAACAGTTCTTTGAAAGAAAGCGAAGAGCCGGAATTGTACAGGGCGTATGTGGAAAATGAAGAAGTGATGAATCTGGTTAAAAGCCAGGGAGAAATTGCAGATTGTATGATAGAAAGGTATGGAACTGTTATTTATATTATGCCAAATATCAGTAATACTTATTTGGGCTTTTCTAAAGCAGACTTGAAAAAAGAGCTTTGTAAATCAGGGGCAACGGATAAAGATTATTATTTATCACAATTTGTTCTGCTTACCTTATTAGCAGAATTTTATGACGGTCAGGGAAGCAGATGTAAGTCCAGAGATTTTATGAAAGCAGGACAATTACAAAACCTTATATCAGAGCGTTTGAAAGCAGGAGTGGAAGCTGAGGAAGAGATAGAAAAAACAGGACTGGATTATCAGAGCATGGCAGAGGCATTCGAAGCTTTGAAAAGTGATGATAAAAACTCCAGAAAAAAGACTACCAAAGAAGGTTTTATTAACAGTATTCTTGATTTCTTAGAAAAACAAAA
The DNA here is from genome assembly GCA_017399885.1 of Lachnospiraceae bacterium. Taxonomy (GTDB): domain Bacteria; phylum Bacillota; class Clostridia; order Lachnospirales; family Lachnospiraceae; genus CAG-411. The sequence goes on along the minus strand of JAFQAU010000011.1, from coordinate 4,778 downwards.
CCTGATTGTATATATCCATGAAGATGAAATGATAAAAACCACAGAGAAACTAGATAATATTATGGAGTGGAAGTTGTTAAACAGAAATAATTATAACCGAATCATGAAAGCATTGGGGGTGTTAGAAGATGAGCAAGATAAACAGAATTAGAATCATGAATCTTAATTACAATGGAAATACCATGAGAATTGATGATGAAACTTTTGACTTAAACGGTGAATCTACACTGTTATCCTTAAGAAACGGTGGAGGAAAAACAGTTTTGGTACAAATGGTAATGAGTTTATTTGTACATAAAAAGTATCGTGATTTTACAGACCGTCCTTTTAGAAGCTATTTTACAGGAAATCAGCCTACTTTTATTATGGCAGAATGGCTGTTAGACCATGGACAGGGTTATTTTCTTACAGGAATGATGGTTCGGAAAAATCAGAATCCAGAAGAAGAGGAAGACTTGGAAATGATAAATTTCACAGGATTTTACAAGCAGGCTGTGAAATATGATATGGATAATCTTCCTATAATTGAACAGCGGGGCAGCGGAAAAACACTGCGAGGGTTTGGTGACTGTAAAGCTGAATTTGAAAAACTGAAAAAAGAGAAAAATTCGGAATTTTCCTATTACGATATGGAAAATGCAAACCATAGAAGAATGTACTTTTCAAAATTAAATGAATATCAGATTAATTGTAAAGAATGGGAAAATATCATTAGAAAAGTGAATCTCAAGGAATCTGGTTTGTCAGAATTGTTTTTCAATGCAAAAGATGAAAAAGGACTGGTAGAAAAGTGGTTTTTAGATGCCATTGAAAATAAATTAAACGTAGAAAACAGCAAAATCAAAGGATTTCAAAATTTGGCATTTAAGTTTATCAAAATGTACCGAAGTAACCAATCTAAAATTAAGCAAAAAGAAATCATGGAAAAATATATGGAAGATGCTGATATTATGGAACGGAAACTGGAAGAGTATAACCAGGCAGAAGTTTTATTAGAACAGCAGAAAAGTCTGATAGCAGATTTTATCCAGAAGATTAACCAGATGATTTCAGATCAGAATGATAAACTGATACAGGAAAATCAGCAGCAGGAGCAATTACAACAGCTTTTAAATCAAATTGAGTACGAAAAGATATCTTACGAACTTTACCAGCTGCAGGATGATAAGGCAGAAAAAGTGCAGGACAGAATTCTGGTGGAAGACAGGATTTTCAGAAGTAAACACAGCAAGGATGAAGCGGATAAAGAATTATGCAGAATGCAGTGTGCCGGATTATATCTGGAGGCAGAGGATTTTAGAGAAAAAATAACAGAGCTTCAGGAAAAAATTAACGTTTGCATGGAACAGCAAAAGGATACAGAAGAGGATAGAATCAAATTAGGTGGAATCTTATATCATTATTATGAAAAGAAACTGACAGAATGCAATGTTGAACTGGAAAAAAAGAAGGAAGAAACTCAAAATGCAGAGAAGAAAAAACAGGAAGTTAAGAGTCAGTATCAGCAGGAAACAAAATATAGCAGAGAGTTAGCCAGGGAAATTGGTGCCATAGAAAATGCAATTACATCTTATGACCAGGAAGAAGAAAAATTTAACCGACGGTTCTCTAACCAGTTGTGCAGAAATATTTTAGGAGAGTATGAGGAAGGAAGCCTTGAATTATGCAAAAAGCAGTTTGATGATCAGGTAAAAGAAAATAAACTGCAGATGGAAAGATTATCTCAAAAAACAATGGAGGAAGAGAAAGAGAAAACCAGATTAAGCAATTTGCAGGAAGAGTTAGGAAGACGAAATACGCAGTTAATGTATCATCTGGAAACGGTGGAAAAAGAGATTCTGCGGATGGCAGAGGAAAAGAACCAGCGTCTCGTTTTAATGCAATACATAGAGGCACCAAATGAAGAACTGGACAATAAAGTGTTACTATTGGAACGTTTTGAGCGAAAGATAGAAGAACTTGAGAAGGTAAAAGAAAATTATATTGTAGAAGAAAAAGAATGTGCTAAAGAATATGAAAATCTAAAGCAAGGGAAAGTAATGGAACTTCCTGAAAATGTTCTTGGATTTTTAGAGGAATTGGGAATTGATTTTATTTATGGTATGGACTGGCTTAAGAAAAATGGAAGAGGTGTGAAAGATAATCAGAAGTTAGTTGCAAAAAACCCATTTCTTCCATATAGCATTATCATTAGTAAAAATGATATGAAAAAGCTGGGAGAAGAACATAGAGAAATTTATACGAATTTTCCAATACCGGTTATGGTAAGGGAAGAGTTGGAAGAAAAACTGGCAGAAAAAAACCAATCCTTAATTACGTTAGGAAATATAAGCTTTTTTGTAATGTTTAACAGTCATTTGTTAGAACAAAAAGAATTGGAATTGCTTTTGAAAGAAAAGAAAGAACAGATAGAATCACTTCAAGAAAGAATTGTAACAAAAAGAAGTGAGATAGGGGAATATCATTCTAAGTATAATATATTGGAAAATCAAAATTTCACTTTGTCAGGAATTGAGGAAGCAGAAAAAGAAAAAATGAAAATGCAAAAGGAAGAAGCAGAACTTCATCAGCAGATTTTAGAAAACAAGGAAAAACAGAAGAAACTTTCGGAAAGACTTGAAGATATGAAAAAGCAAATAGAGAATTGTAAAGATTTGCAAAAGGATTATCAGATAAGAGAGGAAGAGTATCAAGGGCTTGTAAAGGCCTATAAAAAGTATGAGGAATTCAGGCAGAAAAAATTAAGTCTTGAGAAAAAACAAAGAGAGACGGCAGAGAAAATAAGTCAGTTAGAAGACGAAGATGGAAAGTTAGAAGCAGCACTGGAGTCTGTGAAGAATGAGCAAAGAGTGTTACAAGAAAAGCAGATCCAGTGGAAAGAGAATGTTTCTGAATTTACGATGTATCAGGAAGCAGAAAACGAATATGTGGCATCGGATTATGATTATGCAGCAGCAAAGATTAGATATCAGGCAATTACACAGGGACTTTCCGCTAACATAAAAGAGCTACAGGATACATTAAAGAAAGAGCAAAGCCGTTATAACAAAAAGCAAAAAGAGCTAAACCATAAAAATAAGTTTCACTTTGAGGAAAAAGAATATTGCAATCTGATTTACTCAGAAGAGGAAATTGACCGTCTGGAAGGGGAAAAAGAAAAACTGGAAAAAGAAGTGAATGCTGCCATTGAAGCAAATAATATCTTAGAAGGTCAAATTGGCAGTTTAAATGAAAGAATCCAGCAACGCCAGTCAGACCTAAAAGAAAAAGTAAATACAGAAGAACCAGTAGACAGAAAAAATATTATAGACACGGACTTTTCTAAAAGAAAGAAACTGGCAGTATACGATTTAGAAAAAAAGAAAAAGGAAACTAAGGAAACTTCAGACCGATTAAATACTTTAGAAAATACCCAGGCGGCGATGGCAGAATATACAGAATTTAAAGTGACTTATGAAGTGCCCCCTTATGTTCTGGAAACATTAACAAAAGAGGAACTTTTTAAATATCAGGGAGATTTAAGGCGAAATTTGAAAAATCAGAAGGAAGAAAAAGAGACACAGCAGCGTACAACAGAAAATTTAGTAAAAGATATTGCTGGAAAAACAGAGTATCAGGAAGAATTTTTCCAAAAAGGCTTTCAGAATCTATTATCTTTAATTGAAAAGGTAACAGATATGAAAAAGCAGTTAGAAACTACTAAGGCCTCTTATATCAGCATTATGGAAAAGCTTCAGGTGGATTTGGAAAATGTGGAAAAGGAACGAAAAAGTCTGGAGGAAACTTTCCTAGAATACGTAAAAGATGTGAATGATAATATGGGAAGAATTGATAAGAATTCTACTGTTACAATCAGGGGAAAAAGCCTGAAAATGTTGAAAATTACAGTACCATACTGGGAAGATAATCAGGAGTTATATCAGGTAAGAGTTAGAGATTTTGTTAGCAGTTTTATTCAAAAAGGAATGGATACTATTGAAGATAGTGAGAATATCGAAGAATTTTTAGGGAAAGTAATTACTACGAAAAAGCTGTATGATGAAGTAGTGGGCATGGGAAATATTGGAGTCCGATTATATAAAATAGAAGCAGAACGTGAGGTGCCGATTTCCTGGGCAGAAGTTTCTGCAAATTCCGGTGGAGAAGGATTTTTATCAGCATTTGTTATTCTATCTAGTCTTTTAAGCTATATGCGACGGGATGAAACAGATATATTTGCCATGGGAGAAGAAGGAAAAGTATTAATTATGGACAATCCTTTTGCCCAGACCAATGCAGAACATTTGTTAAAACCACTTACTGATATGGCGAAGAAAACCAATACACAGCTGATATGTCTTTCTGGAATTGGTGGAGATTCGGTGTATAACCGATTTGATAACATTTATGTACTAAAATTGGTAGGTTCTAGCATGAAAAAAGGGATGCAGTATTTGAAAGGGAATCACACCAAAGGAAATGATATTCAGAAAATGGAATTGTCCCAGTTTTATGTGGAACAGAGCAGCTTGTTTGATTTTGTTGAGGAAATGTAACAGTTTGGAAAGCTTGAACTGTGGTAACAAAATTTATTGATTGGCAGGAAGTTTGAATACAGAAAATGTGCCAAGAAATGCGAAATTTAAGGCATTTCTTGGCTTTTTGTTTGCCCAGCATGGGCAAACTCTAACAGGTGAAAGTCCTGAACACGCCCAGATAGTGGGAAGTGTATAGCTGAACAACAAGGGTGTCTATCGTGAGATGGAATCTGAAAGAAGTTGAAGGCAAACCTCTGGTCT
>JAFQAU010000098.1 GCA_017399885.1 Lachnospiraceae bacterium | reverse complement strand
GTTTATTTGAGAAATTTATTAAAAGAACTTTCGCAGGATACGAGGGAAGTTATTATTCTGCGTATTTATGAAGAAATGAAATTTAAAGATATTGCAAAGATTATGGGGTGTAGTGTTTCTACTACAAAGTCAAGATTTCGATTAGGTGTAAATCAGTTAAAAAAGTTAATGGAGAATGATTATGAGAGATAGCGAAATAAAGACTCTTTTTGCAAAGGCAGATGAACAAGTTCATGTTGATGAAATAAGAAAACAAAAGACTTATCATGCAATGATTGAGGAAATGGAAAAGCAGAGAACGCCAATGATGTCTACAAAAAATATTTTGTTTCACCAATTTTGGTACATGGATAAATTGTTTTTTGATGTTTATGGTGTCCTTATCTGTTTAGGAATTATTTTTATTACAGCATTGCAATATGCCGGATTGAATCAAAATGAGATGATTACTGTATGTATGGTTGGAGCAGGTATTCTAAGTATAACTTCTATTGGCGTGATTGATAAATTGTTTTTTGGAAAAATGGCAGAGTTAGGAGAAAGCTGCTATTTCAATACAAAACAGTGTGTTGCTGCATGGCTGGTATTGTCGGGGATGATAAATGTTATGATATTGTTTTTGATAGCTGGCTATTTGAACTATCATTGGAGAGTTGGATTATTACAGGTGGGGCTGTATATTTTAACTCCATATCTAGTATCAAGCATAACTGCATTAGGGATTTTATCAATGGAAACAAGAGGAAAAAATTCATCTTTATTTGGCATGAGTGCCATCTTTTTATCAATAAGTTATGGAGTAATAGGTTCGATTCCGAGAGCACTTTTTGTAACAACTCTTTGGATATGGGCAGTAGCTTTTCTTGTGTCGGGACTTTTATTTGTAATGCAGATAAAAAAATTGCTTAGTAAAATGGAAAAAGGAGAAGTATTATGCACGAATTAAAGTTGATGGATGTACAAAAAAAATACAAGGATAAAGAAGCAGTCAGAAAATTTAATTATACATTTGCAAATGGTGTGTATGGACTGTTGGGAGAAAATGGTGCGGGAAAAACAACATTAATGAGATTGATTTGTGGTGTTTTGCAGCCAACGGGGGGAAGTATTTATTGCGATAATATTGAGATAGCCAGTATGGGAGCAGAGTATCGTAGGTTATTGGGCTATTTACCACAAGATTTTGGATATTATGGTGATTTTACTGCGGAACGCTTCCTGCGATATATGGCGGCATTGAAAGCACTACCGGAAGATTATGCCAATAGTCGTATTGACGAACTTTTAGATATGGTAGAGTTGAAAAATGTGAAAAAGAAAAAGCTAAAGACTTTTTCAGGAGGTATGATACGAAGAATAGGAATTGCACAGGCACTTCTGAACAATCCTGAAATTTTGATTTTAGATGAACCTACAGCAGGGCTTGATCCAAAGGAAAGAGTACGATTTCGTAATGTGATTAGTTCACTTGGAAAAAATAGGATGGTTTTACTGTCTACACATATCGTATCTGATATAGATTATATTGCAGACCGTATTTTGATTATGAAGAATGGAGAACTGATTCAAGAAGGAACGGAGAAAGAGCTTACTGACAAAGTGGAAGGATGTGTTTGGAAGTGTATTGTTTCTGAAAAAGAAGCAGAGCAGATAACCAGTAGCTTCATTGTAAGCAATATGAGAAGTAGTGGAGAAAATGTTGAACTAAGAATTATTTCAGAAAGACAGCCAGTTGCAGGTGCAGAAAATGTGGAAAGTACACTGGAAGATGCATATCTTTATCATACACAAATAACAGGGGGAGAAAAAAATGCGACTTTATAAGATGGAGCTTTTTAAACTTTTTCAAAATAAAATATTTAAAATAGGAATGCTGGTTGCGACAGGATTGCTGCTTTTGTATTTTTGGTTTGCAGAGGTCGGTGGAGAAATAGCGACAATAGATGGGAAGTTTTATTCCGGTTATGAAGCAGTACAGATGAATCGGAAGATTACGGAAGAATTTGAAGGTGATTTGACGGATGAAAAAGTGAATCAAATAATTGAAAAATATGGTTTGCCTACAAAACTTGAGGAAAATATGCCAGGGTGGAGAGATGGAAACTTTTTAAATGATTTTGTTACAAGATATTTTACCAATGGTGCATGGGAAAATGGTGTACTTCCAACGGAAAGGTATTCTCTGAGAGAAACAGAATTGGGAAAAGCTTATGATGAAATTGGGAAAACACCTTATTTGGCATATACAACGGGATGGAAGGTATTCGTTGAAATGCTTCAGTTTGGATTGATTTTAGGAAGCATATTGATTATTTGCGGGGTGTCTACCATTTTCGCAGAGGAAAGCCAGACGAAAATGCTGCCATTAATTTTTAGCACGGAAGAAGGAAGAAGAAAAGATGTTCCTGCTAAAATTTTAGCTTCTTTTACATTCACTATTTTCATTTTTATGTGGTTTGTGTTAGTCAATTTAGTCTTATGCTGGATGAT
>JAFQAU010000097.1 GCA_017399885.1 Lachnospiraceae bacterium | reverse complement strand
GCAAAATGGGCGAAATCGACGTGTCTGTGGTGCTTGGCTGACACGGACACCGTCTACAAATCGTAGCCTTAAATTGTGCAATTTGACAAGTGCTAAAAAAAATACAAGCTTTTGACACCCTAATCCTATAAAGCAAAAAAGGAGCTGAATACTCAGCACCTTTTTCAATATGTATTTTGTTAACTATTCACCCAATGTAGCAACCATTACTGCCTTAATAGTATGCATACGATTTTCCGCCTCATCAAATATAACATCCGCATACTCTTCAAATAGTTCCTCTGTTACTTCTTTGCCTTTTACCGCTGGAAGACAGTGTAACAATATCGTAGTGTCTTTTCCTGTTTTTTCAAACAATTGATGATTTACCTGGTATGGTTGTAATAAAGCAATTCTCTCTGCCGCCTTATCTTCCTCACCCATGGAGCACCAAACATCTGTATAAATAGCATCTGCATCTTTTACAGCATCCAATTCTTCTGAAATTTTGATACTTCCGCCAGATTCCTTTACATAACCTTCACACAAAGATACCAGTTCATCTGTTGGCCACAAAACCTTTGGTGCTAAGATAGTAAAATGCAATCCCATTTTTGCACAGCCAATCATCAAGCTGTTGGCCATATTGTTTCTACCATCTCCCACATAAACAAAATGTAGCCCCTCTAATTTACCAAACTGTTCTTTTAATGTTAAAAAGTCAGCTAAAATCTGTGTCGGATGATATTCATCCGTTAGCCCATTCCAAACAGGTACGCCACTGTACTTTGCCAATTTTTCTACAGTCTCCTGTTTAAATCCACGAAATTCAATACCATCAAACATTCTTCCCAATACACGAGCAGTATCCTCAACGCTCTCTTTATGACCAAGCTGAATATCTTCCCTTCCAAGATACTCCGGATGTCCTCCTTCATCAATACAGCCAATGGTAAAAGAACATCTGGTTCTGGTAGATGGCTTCTCAAAAATTAAGGCAACATTCTTTCCTTTTAAACTATTTCCGGTAATCCCCTTTTTTTTCTTCTCCTTTAAGTCAGCAGCAAGATCCACCAAATATCCTATTTCTTCCTTTGTAAAATCCTTTAAAGTCAAAAAACTACGTCCCTTTAAACTCATGTTTATATCCTCCTATTCTATTTTATCGATTCACATAATCTGCAATCAGATCCTGCTCCATAATTTGTTCTGAAGCAGCTTTAAGCTCCACAGCTTTTTCATATTCTTCTTTATATTCATCAATAGCCACTTCTTCAAGCGTATGTCGATTCCAAGCCTTACTTCCCTCAAAAATCCCTTCCCTGGAAATATGAAACATAACATCATCATAAGCAAAGGAACCATCAAATAAATACGCGGTAAATGCTGCAAAACCATGCTCAGCAGTCAAAAGATTCTGCCCCATAATGTATGGTTGTTCTATATCCAAGCCCATTAATGAGGCTACAGTTGGCAAAAAATCAACCATACAACCAAGTGTTGATACCGTTTTATTCACTCCACTTCCCGGAATATGTATAATACAAGGAACTTTAAGCATCTCTTCATAGCCATAATCCTTATTTAAATATCTGCCCACATAAACGTCATTATCGTCCATAGTACAATTCAGTCCATGATGATCCCCATATAAAGCAATTACCGTATCTTCGTACAGACCATTTTCTTTTAAGCTTGCAACCAATTCTCCAATTGCCTTATCTGTATAATGTATGGCTTGTAGATAACCAGAAAACTTACTACCTTCATCCTCTGGTAATATTTCTAATTCACAATGCTCCTTTGGCATCTCGTAAGGATGATGGCTGGTAAGTGAAACTACAAATGAGAAAAATGGTTTTTCTTCTTCTTTTACTATATCTACCATCTGACGAAACATAGAGGAATCAGAAACACCAAGACCAATTACATCACTGGCATCTAAATTCTCTGAATGATAGAAGTTATCTATCCCTTGATATGGGTATGCATTTTCCCTATTCCAAAAGGATGGTTCATTTCCATGAAATCCATAGGTTGCATATCCCTCCTCTTTCAATTGCCAAGGCAGACCATTGTAAGTATTCTCTGTATACAAACGATAGCTTTCTCCATCAATTACCGGATACAAGCTATTTAAAGTTGAAAATTCTGCATCTGCAGTATTTCCTTTTCCAATTGTAGAATAGTAGTTATTAAAATATATGCTATCCTGCTCTAACAATGCATTAATATTAGGTGTCAGAACCTGTTCATTATAAGTGGATCCAATTAGAAAATTCTGATATGCCTCTAACTGTATCACAATCAAATTCTTTCCTTTTGCAATTCCTTCTAGGGTATCTTCTATTAAAGGTTCTTCCTCTGTGCTTGCATTCACCACCTCTAAAACCTCTTGTGGTTCCCACAACTCTTTATGAAATGCATCACTAGATACCTCTACAATATCTCTTATATGATTAGAAAAGAACTCTACACTATTTATTTTCTTAACAAATATATTCTGAAATGGATTCACTGCTAAAAACAAAATTAATGAAACACTTATCAAGCATGTATAGATCCTTCTCTTTCCGTTATTATTTTTCTCACTATCTTTATTTCGTTTACTTTCTTTTCTAAAGTAATAGATAGCAAATGGTATATCCCATAAAATGAAAAAACTAGCTGGTATCAATGTAGCCACAAAACTACTTGGTACTTTGGCAACGTTAGAAACCTGGTATACCTGTTGAATCGATACCGTTTGATTATAATAATTGAAATACATGGTATCTGCAAACATGATAATGCTAAAAAATGCATATATTACGAAAAAAACTGGAAATTTATACTTAAATCTGCTTTTAGTTAGACCAATAAATAGTCCCCAAAATAAAAGTGCTGACGCCAATACCAAAAAATTATCTAATATGTTTACATCAATCAAACAATAATACACAACTACTTTTAAAATCAATAATAATGCTAGCATTTTGGTATCTAAAATAAGCTCTCTAGCTTTTGTTAAAATCTTCAAATTTTTCACCCTTTTTCTAAACTATGTATAAACAGTACAACTTCCATACCAACTCTTACGCCTCCTCACGGAGCGTTTTTTGCTTTATAGGACACACTTTCCTAAAAGCAAGTATAAGCTGTCACAAATATCTCTATCTGTGACAGCTATTTTTCCAGCTTATATCTATTATTATTTCTCTGCAATTTCAATAACAGACTTTGCAAGTCCAGCTAAGCCTTGTATCTCGGAAGGAATAATGATCTTTGTAGCCTGACCATCTGCTGCTTTTGCAAACGCTTCCAAACTCTTTAACTGAATTACCTCTTTGGTAGTACCTGCTTCATTTAAGAAACGAATACCATCTGCATTTGCCTGTTGAATACGTAAAATTGCCTCTGCCTGACCTTCTGCCTCACGTATCATAGCTTCCTTCTTAGCTTCGGCACGAAGAATTGCAGCTTCCTTCTCTGCTTCCGCTTCTAGAATCGCTGAGGCTTTCTTACCTTCTGCAACAAGAATACGGGAATTCTTCTCACCTTCGGCTTTTAATAAAACCTCACGACGTTCACGTTCTGCTTTCATCTGTTTCTCCATGGAATCTTGAATCTCTGGAGGTGGAATAATATTCTTTAATTCCACACGATTTACTTTAATTCCCCATGGATCTGTTGCCAAATCCAAAATCTGTCTCATCTTTGTATTGATGATTTCTCTTGATGTTAAGGATTGGTCTAATTCTAACTCACCAATAATGTTACGAAGTGTTGTTGCTGTTAAATTCTCAATTGCCATCATCGGATTCTCCACACCATAAGCGAATAGCTTCGGATCCGTGATTTGGAAAAAGATAACCGTATCAATACGAATAGAAACATTATCCTTTGTGATTACCGGCTGTGGCGGGAAATCTGCAACCTGCTCTTTCAATGGCACTTTCTTTGCAATCTTATCGATTAATGGTGCCTTTAAATGAATACCTGCATACCAAATATCCTGACATGTTCCCAATCTTTCAATTACATAAGACTGTGCTTGTGGTACCACGCGAATACACGATACTAACACACATAGTAAAATGATTACCAACACAATAACTAAATACTCCATTCTACTTCCTCCTTTTTTCACACCTGTGTTGTTATATTATAACTCTATATTACGCCGCATCAGTTCAGCCGGGTGGCTAAACCGTTATGGTCTTATAAAGTAACAGTTCAACTAAGGGCCAAACTGTTGCCTTGTAACATTTTATTTCTTCACTACATAAATCTTTACGCCTGATATCTTCTCAACAGTTACCCTTTCACCCTGTTGTATAATGGAATCATCTACTGCTCGAGCTGTCCACTCTTTGCCATCTAATAAAACAATTCCCTTTTGGTTAAAGTTATCAATCTGTTCCACAACCTTACCTTCCGTTCCGATTAAACTCTCTACATTGGTCTTCATCCTTCGACTATTAAACCTTCGACAGACACTCGGACGCACACATAAAATGAGTACTAACGATACACCCAAAAACAAAACTATCTGTACTCCCACAGGCGCATTACACAATCCTGCAATAAAAGCTACCAAAGCTCCTGCCGCAAACCAAATTGTAGTAAGTCCCATTGTAGCAATCTCAACCACAATAAATACCGCAATAAGAAGCAACCATACAATTAAGCTATATTCTTGCATAAACATCCCCCTTTCAACAAAGTATAAGCACATTACTTTTACAAATACCCTAACAATTCAACTAAGGGCTGAACTGTCAAATATCTTGTTTTTGTTACGTTTTTGAACAGTTACATTGTACTTTATTTCTACAAAGTTCGCAAGTTAAGATTTCATTAAAATCATACTTGCTACTCAGGTTTATTTTCTTCTCTGTCTAAATACTTCATACATCATAATTCCTCCGGCAACAGAAGCATTTAACGATTCTAATTTGCCACACATGGGAATACGCACCAAAATATCCGCTCTGTCTCTGGTTTCTTCTGATATGCCCTTTGCCTCATTCCCTATGACGATTCCTATTTTGTCCGTATATTTTTCTTCATCATAGGCATTTTTTCCCTTTAAATCTGTTGCTACTATTTTAATCTCCTGCTTTTGCATCTCTCCCAAGGCTTCTGTGAAATTTTCCACATATACAAATGGAACCCGATAAATGGATCCCATTGTGGAACGCACTACCTTAGGATTAAATAGGTCTACGGTTTCTTTGCTCATTATAACACCAGTCATACCTGCACCCTCTGCTGTTCGCATTAAGGTTCCCAAATTCCCTGGATCCCTTAAATCTTCTAACAACAATAGTGCTACAGATTCTCCTGCTATCATATCCTCAAGCCTGTATTCCGGTTTTTCCACAATGGCTAAAATCCCCTGTGGCGTCATGGTATCTGCCACTTCCTTTAATACCTTGTCTGCTACAATTTCATACGCAATGCCTTGAAAATATTTTTCCTCATCTTCTTCTGATGCTTCCACATAACTCTCACTTACATAAGCACGTTTTACAATTCCTAAGGCTTTTGCCTCTTCAAACATTTTGCGTCCTTCCGTTACAAAGGCATGTTGTTCCTTTCTGGTTCTTGCGTTCTTTTGTAATTTTATTAGGTTTTTCATTTGTATATTACTAATACTTGTTATCATATTTATCTTCTCCTTATTTTATCCTCTATATCCATTAATCTCTTCTTAAAAAATAAGATTACATTCCCATTTTTCAAATACACACCATCCTATAGATGATATATCTACATTAAAGTAACCGTTCCGCTAGGGGCAATCACTCTGCAGATTGCCCACGTATCAATATTGTATATTTTACCAGTTGTATATCCATTGGGCTGTTTTTCCCAATTTTACATGGACTTACAACGTAACAGGTCAGCACACGGCTGAACTGTTACACATTATAAAATTTGTACTACCACGTCATTTTATCATGACTTTTTGTAAAAATCTATATAGTCAAAGAAAAGTATCCTTTACTGTTCGCGCAAGGTGTGAGCAGTAACAAGTATCCACTTATTATAGAATGCCATAACCTTCCCTTATTGACTTTATGGCACTAATAAACTATACTGAAAGTAGGAGGAAGGAGGGGATTTATATGAAATTCGAACGTATTAGTGAAAATCAAATCCGCTGTACCTTGAACAAGAATGATTTACTTGACAGAGAACTTCGTATTAGTGAACTTGCATACGGAACCGACAAAGCGAAAGCTCTGTTTCGAGATATGATGCAACAAGCCTCTTACGAATTGGGATTTGAAGCAGAAGATATTCCTCTAATGATCGAAGCAATTCCTGTTTCCACAGAATGCTTGGTACTGATTATTACAAAGGTGGAGGATCCTGATGAATTAGACACTAGATTTTCCAAATTTTCTTCTGATAGTACAGAAGAGGATTATGAATCAGAGGATTACGGCGACAGCTATGATGACGAATTTTTAAATCAAATACCTGGATTTACAAATGATTTTGAAGATATTACAAAAGATACAATTGCAGCTGGGGAACCTGCTTTTGTACCATTATCAGAAGCTATTGCACCTCATAATATTATGAGTGAAAAAACAGAAAAGGATACCAAAAATTATCCGCCGGCACCTGCTTGTAAAACATTCTCATTCCAGAATTTAGATACAGTAATTGATTTAGCAAAACAATTAGCACCTATTTATCATGGAGCAAATACTTTATATAAAGATGAAGATAACAACCTATATTATCTCATTTTAAGTAAAGATGACCACACACTTGATGAATATCATAAAATTTGTAGTCATGCATTGGAATATGGAAAATTAGAACGTACTTCCTATTCTTCACTTGCTTACTACGAAGAGCATTTTAAAATGATTTCTCAAGCAAAGGCAATTGAAGTACTGGCAATGTTGTAATGTGGTATATCCCAATGCTATTTTCAGCCGTGTAAGAACAAAGAAAAACAACCCCGATATTGAAGATGTTAATTCAATATCGGGGTTTTATTGTTATGCTGTGACAGTTCAAGTAGGCAATCGCTAAGTGATGCCCCTACCTGAACTGTTACCATCCATCTCTTGTAAATATAAGTATTTTAGTTTTTCACCTTACATCTGTGCATTAAATAAGTTCTTTAACTGATAAACTACATCATCCGAATCTGCACTGATTGTTGTGGCTTCGTTTACGGAAGATACCAGCTTTAATTCTTCCATGTCTGCTTCATCACCATAAGCAATAGAATATACTGGAATTTCATAAGCCTCCAAAATACTCTTTATAGAATTTAAATCATATCCGGTATTCATCTTTCCATCACTTAACAAGAATAATACCAATTTTGTATTTGGATCATCAGCCTTTGCCTTTACCAACATATCCACTGCAACCGTAATTCCATCATAGGTTGCTGTTCCACCCAATGCTACCAAATTATTAACCGCACCATTGAAGTATGCTCTTTGGTTTAAGTCAAACGCTGCTATTGGTAAATTAATGCTTACACGATCACTAAAGCTTACTAAGCCTATGCGATTATCTTCATTTATGTACTGACCTGCATTGATTAAGGACTCTTTTAATTCGTTAATTGGAGCACCTGACATGCTACCGGAAACATCTGCTACAAAGACTGCTGTAATACTATTTCCGCTATCTTTGTTATCTTTCCACAATTTCTGTGCTTCTAAAATTGTTTTTCCATCTAATTCTAAACTACTATTATAATCCTCGTTTTCATTAAAGCCATATTCTTTTGCCTTTTTCTGTGAATCCATATCCATGCAATATTCTGTAAATGCCTCTAATACTTTTTTCTCTGTTCCTGAAAGCCCACCCAAAGCATACATTGGACTGTCATGACGAACTCCAAATGGAATAAATACATAATCTCTTAAATCTGATGAATTAATATAAGTCTGATATTCCATAACCATTCCATCAAGAGAACCGGAGGCTGCTGCCTCTCTCATCTGCATTGTTGTATATGCTACAAATGGAACATTTTTCTGAAATGAAGCAAAACCTTCTACTGCTGTTGTACTTAATAAATCATCTTTGTCATAGGTATACAAAGTCTCTAACAAGAAATTTAATCCTGTAGAACTACTAAATGGATTGGTATACCCCATTGCAATCTCATTGTCTACTGTGCCCTGTACCACTGTTTGTAATGATACCTTCCCATACTTCTCTTCAATCTTTTTCTTTGTTTTATCGGATAAAAGAATACCTGCTACATTTCCCACAAGCTTCTCTTCTACCATTTCTAACTCTACTCCTTGGGATAAAAGCATTTCTCCCCATAGTTCATTAGATGGTGTATATGCTGCAGGTACGTGTTTTCCTGATAAAATATAGTCTGCAGCGGTTCCCGATGAAATAGAACGAACAGATACAGAAACCCGTTTTCCATCAATTGTTACGCCATCTGCATTGAATCTCTCAGCTACTTCTAACAACCAGCCATCGTAATCTTCTCCAGCTTTTTCTGGGGAAGACATAATTTCAATATCAACCTCGCCATTTCCATGTAAAACAATAGGATTCTTGTCTATATCCGGTAATTCTTCTGCTAAATCTGTAGTGGTAAGCTCTACTGTTCCCTTAATTAGCTCTGTTTCCTCCGGTTTAATTCTTGATATCATTTTCTGCAATTTTTTTTCTGCTTTTCCCACTCCATCTGTATTCTCGGTTAATTTTAACACCCCAAATATCCCGGCAAATAAAACAATCGCTACAACCAGCAATATGGGAATTATGCTTTTATTTTTTTTCATTTTTTATTTCTCCTTTTGTATTATATTTCGTTATTATTTCTATCTACTTTCTCCTACTTGATATTTTTGCTCAAGCTTATCCATTTCCAGATTCTCATCTGTATGTAAACGCTGCATACCGAAAATCACATCTCGGATGCCATTCATGGTCTCCTCATCTGCAGCCGGCTCATCTCCTATCTTTGAAATCTCCATAAGCAAACGGTCAAACTCTAATAATATTGCCTCATTTTTCTCTACCTGCTGTTTTATATAAGCAAAATGTTCCGCAAAAATTAATTTTTTAGCCTCTACAACCTGGGAACTAATATTATGCATCCTCTGTTGATAATTTAGCTGCTCATACTCCTGTTGATCAAAAATTGCCATGCGACTGAGCATTTTTTTAATATTTTCATAAATAAGCTTCTCACTGTCATCTATGACCTTTTGAAAGCCTAACAGTTCTCCCTGCTGTGCCTGACACTTTTGATATAATATTTCCTTCAATGATGACCTTTTCCTAACTAACCTATGAATCTGATCACTTGCAGTATTTACATACTGTGCAAATGTTGTGTTCCTATAATGTGCTAATGCTTCTACACATTCTTCTGGTGTATCTATCTCTTCCAAAACATATCCATAAGTCGCCATTGCCTCCTGTAGCTCCTTGGTTGCCTCATCCGTCTTATTCAAAATCCTATAATTCCCCCAAAAGAACACTATAATGCTCATAATAATTAAAGTAATTCCTGACGCTTGTTGTATGGTATTACCATAAGGGATAGAAATCCCCAATAATGCCTCCGAAAAAGCCACAATATTTACAAGTGCAATCCCCCCATTCAGTAGCAATAGCTGTATTATTTTCTTGCTCATACTTATCCTCTCTTTTCCGCTCACCGCCTATATTTGTTCTAGCAACAAGAGCACTCCCGCATCATAACAGTTCAATCCTTTATCTAACCTGTTATATACAGTCCAAAACCTATCTCTCGTAGAAGTTAGCTAAGATACTTCATGCGACGAATGACAATTCATCACACATTATAACTATATAATATTATAGCAAATGCTTATTTTAGTGTAAAGTTAGAGAACCATTAGTTTTTCTTGCAATCCCCCCTTTAACAGACTATAATTTATTATGAATGTATTATCAGAAGATGTTCACTTTATTATAATGTATGAATTTTCATCATCCCTTTCGGGATATAAAATTCATAATAAAATTTCAATAAGAAAGGAATATGATTATGACAACCAACGAAAAAGCTCTGCAATTACACGAAGAATGGAACGGAAAAATTGAAACAACCTCTAAATGTCAAGTTAAGACCCGTGAGGATTTATCTCTTGCATATACACCAGGTGTGGCAGAACCTTGTAAGGTTATTGCTAACGACAAAGAAGCCGCTTATAAATATACAATCAAATCCAACACTGTAGCAGTAGTTTCTGACGGAAGTGCTGTTCTTGGTCTTGGAAATATTGGTGCTCACGCAGCTATGCCTGTTATGGAAGGGAAAGCTGTATTATTTAAAGAATTTGGTGGTATTAACGCATTTCCTATATGTTTAGATACACAGGATACAGAAGAAATCATTCGCACTGTTGCAAATATTGCTCCTGCTTTTGGTGGCATTAACTTAGAAGACATCTCTGCACCAAGATGCTTTGAAATTGAAAGCCGATTAAAAGAAATGCTTGATATTCCTGTTTTCCACGATGATCAGCATGGTACCGCTATTGTAGTTTTAGCAGGTATTATTAACGGCTTGAAGGTGGTAAATAAAAAGAAAGAGGATTGTCAGATTGTTG
Source organism: Lachnospiraceae bacterium (assembly GCA_017399885.1). GTDB lineage: Bacteria > Bacillota > Clostridia > Lachnospirales > Lachnospiraceae > CAG-411. The sequence goes on along the minus strand of JAFQAU010000097.1, from coordinate 4,557 downwards.
TTAATGGAGCAGGTTCAGCTGGCGTAGCAATTACCAAGCTTCTTTTGACTTATGGTTTTCCAAATGTTACTATGTGTGATATTTCAGGAATTCTATCTAAGAAATCAGAGAATCTTAATTGGATGCAAAAGGAAATGATGGAAGTTACAAATCTTTCCGGTAAAACCGGAACATTAGCAGATGCCTTAAAGGGTGCTGATATTTTTGTTGGTGTTTCTGCACCAAATATTGTAACTGCAGAAATGGTTGCTTCTATGAATAAAGATGCCATTTTATTTGCTATGGCTAATCCTGTACCTGAAATTATGCCGGATGTTGCAAAAGCTGCCGGTGCGAAGGTAGTTGGAACAGGTCGCTCAGATTTCCCTAATCAGGTGAATAATGTAATTGCTTTCCCTGGTATTTTTAAAGGTGCATTAGAAGGCAGAGCTCCTCAAATTACTGAAGAAATGAAGCTTGCTGCTGCCACAGCCATTGCCGGTCTTGTAGATGATAAGGACTTAAATGAAGATAACATTCTGCCTGAGGCATTTGACCCTCGTGTTGCAGAGGTAGTAAGTAATGCGGTAAAAGCTCATATTGCTCAATAATCAAAGCTACGTTTCTCTGTTGAGAAACTCCACAATGATAAACAGGGCAAATACCCTAACAATCAAAACAGTTCAGCCATTTGGCTGAACTGTTATATTTTACACTATTTTTTTCTAATACATATACATCAATAGGCATTCCCTAGGAATACTTCCCATACACTTTGGACTTTTCTCTCATAACCCACATGTCAGCCTGTACTACTTGTACTAGATTAATCTGCTAACAATTGTTGTATCAAATACGCATATATATCCTGACTTTTTTCATTCCATTTGTTACAAATGGTAGATGCTTGTTCTTCCGAAGCTACATTAAGATTTAATTCTATAACATTGGTATTTCCATCTTTTGCAATACATTTTGCGATAAATACATTGGACGATTCTTGGTAATAATCTGCTATGACAGATACCTCATCTCGAAGCTGGTAACGATTTTCCTGTAAATATTCTAGAATTTCTTCCTGTATTCTGTGAGATAGGTCATTTATACAATATCCTAAAACTTCTCTTCCCTCTTGTTTAATACGGAAATAGGAACTATTTCGAATTGTCTCCGTTGAAATAAAGTCATTTTCCTGTAATGCCGTTATAGCTCCCTGAATATTAAAATAATTAGTATAGCCTTTTTCCAAAATAAAATCTGAAATCTGTGCATTGGTTAATGGAAAATCAACCTTATCTAACATAAATAATATAATTAATTTGTATAGTGTCAGTGTATCTTGTTGCATATTCGCTCCCCCTCTCCTATGAGCTTTTTTAAACACATTCTATTTTAGTGATTTTTTATGGCTATATAACAATTCGCGTAACAGAGCAGTCTCTGGCTGAACTGTTACCAATTAGATAGAAATTATAATTGCTTTCCTTGCCAACTATCACGTTCCTTCATAGTCTTATGAATGGTGTTCATTACCGTTTTTTTACTACTGCTCCATAATGGTGCTAAAAGTATTTTTTTAGGTCCATCTCCTGTAATTCGATGGATGACCATATCTTGTGGCAAATTCTCTATACATTCTATAACTAAATCCACATATTCTTCCATAGTAAGAACAGAAAATTCATTCAAATATTGTGCCAAATCCGTCCCCTCTAATACATGAAGAAGTTGTAGCTTGATACCATGTATTCGCCCTGAAATTCTTCCTGCCTCGTAATTCTTTTCAGAATAGCGTCCCAGATATTTCACTGTTTCTAATATTTCTTCTCTAGTCTCATAAGGCAAACCAATAATCACATGTACAATAACTTCTACACCTATGTTTGTAAGATTCTTAACCGCTTCTTCAAAAACAGGTAAGGAATACCCTCTTCTTATAAAATCAGCAGTTTTTTCATGGATGGTCTGTAACCCCAGCTCTATCCAAATAGGTTTTATTTTATTCAACTCTTCTAATAAAGCTAGAACCTCTTCCCCTAAGCAATCCGGTCTGGTTCCTATGGAAAGGGCAACTATCTGAGGATGTGAAATCGCCTCCATAAATATCTTTCTCAAATGTGACACAGGTGCATACGTGTTGGTATAGGATTGGAAATATGCAACAAATTTATTTCCTACTGTTTTTGCATTTTTTATTCCTTCGATTGCATTATCAATTTGTTTTGTTACAGACTCACATACTGGTGCTGCAAAATCCCCAGAACCACCTGCACTACAAAATATGCATCCTCCGGTTCCTAACGTTCCGTCTCGATTTGGACAAGTCATTCCGCCATTTAAAGAAACCTTGTATATTTTTTCACCAAAAGTAGTCTTTAAATAGTAGTTTAGGGAATGGTATGACTTTTCATACCAAAATCTTTTTGCCTCCATCTATACATTCCCTTCCTCTTCCATGGAAAACATCTCTAGCATATCTTCAATATACTCCCAAACCTCTTCTATTCCTGATTTTTTAAGAGAAGAAAAAGGGATAATCGGCGTTCCTTCCACACAGCGCAAAGTCTTTCGAATAATACTTAACTGCTTCTGTGCGGCCCCGCGACTTATTTTATCTGACTTTGTAGCTATAATGATGGGATTAAATCCATAATGTAAAATCCACTGATACATTTCTACATCATTCTTTGATGGCTCATGACGAATATCCACCAGGAGAAATATGATTCGAAGGGATTCTGATTTTAATAAATAATTCTCTATCATTTTTCCCCATTTCGCTTTTATTTCCATGGATACTCTTGCATAACCATAGCCCGGCAAATCTACAAAATACAGTAAATCATTAATATTGTAGAAATTTATTGTCTGTGTCTTACCTGGCTTTTGAGAGGTTCTAGCATAAGATTTACGATTCATTAAAGCATTTATCAAAGATGACTTCCCTACATTTGACTTTCCGGCAAATGCAATCTCTAGCTTATCATTCTTAGGAATCTTGCTTGTAATTCCACAAACAGTTTCTAAATTTACACTTTTTACATGCATATATATTCCTTCCTATCTACCTTTTTTAATATTTATCACACTGTAACCGTTCTGCCTTTTGGCTGATCTATTACATCATACTAAACTATTCGCCAATACCTCTTTCATATGCTCTACAAATACAATTTCCAGTCCTTCTGTAATCTCTGCATCTAATTCCTCTATATCCTTACTATTCTCTATAGGGACGAGCACTTTTTTAATCTTTGCCTGTTTTGCTGCTAAAACCTTCTCTTTTAAGCCTCCAATTGGCAAAACTCTTCCTCGAAGTGTTATCTCTCCCGTCATGGCTACATCTGCACGAACCTTTTTGCCCGTAACTGCTGATAAAATAGCTGTTGCCATGGTGATTCCTGCTGAAGGACCATCCTTTGGAGTAGCACCCTCCGGCACATGTATATGAATATCATGTTTATAGAAGAAATCCTTTTCTATATTATATTCTTTGCTCAAAGAACGTACATAAGTAAGAGCAATCTTAGCAGATTCCTTCATGACATCTCCAAGCTTTCCTGTAAGCTGTAAATTCCCTTTTCCAGGCATACTATTTACTTCGATCTCTAAAGTATCACCACCCACACTGGTCCATGCAAGGCCTCGAACAATTCCTACCTCCGGTTTACGATTTGCTTCCTTCTGGCGATACTTTATCTTACCAAGATAATATTCCAAATCCTTCACAGTTACACGAACCTTTGTATCCCTCACTGCTTCCGGACTTCCTGTTGTTTCTAGTGCCTCTGTTGCCACTTTTCTACAAATCTTTCCGATTGTTCTTTCTAATTGCCTTACCCCAGCTTCCCTGGTATAACCGTGAATCAAAGCTTCCATTGCTTTTTTATCAATGGTAAGTTGTTTGTTTGTTAAACCATTTTTCTCAAGCTGTTTTTTCAATAAATATTTCTTGGCAATTTGGAATTTTTCATTTTCCATATAACTGGAAACCTCTATTACTTCCATTCTGTCAAGCAAAGGCTTTGGTATTGTTTGGAGGGAGTTTGCTGTTGCTACAAAAAATACTTGAGATAAATCAATTGGTAATTCTATATAATGATCCACAAATTTATCATTCTGTTCGGAATCTAATACCTCCAACAATGCCGAAGAGGTATCCCCTTTGTAGTCACTACTAACTTTATCAATCTCATCTAATAACATCAATGGATTCTTTACCCCTACGTTCTTCATTGCAGTGGCAATTCTTCCCGGCATAGCTCCTACATAGGTTTTTCTATGTCCTCTAATTTCTGCTTCATCTCTTACACCACCTAAACAGATTCGCACATACTGTCTGTCTAATGCATTTGCAATAGATCTTGCTATTGACGTCTTTCCTGTTCCCGGTGGTCCTACCAAACATAAAATGGGACTATTTCCCTTTTCTGTAAGCATTCTCACTGCCAAAGATTCAATAATACGTTCCTTTATCTTTTTTAGTCCATAATGCTCATCTTCCAATACTTTCTTAGCCTTTGACAAATTCTGATTGTCCTTGGTCATCTTATTCCAAGGCATAGCTAAAAGAGTCTC
>JAFQAU010000096.1 GCA_017399885.1 Lachnospiraceae bacterium | reverse complement strand
GTATATGTACATTGTTTCTTAGACGGAAGAGATACACCACCGGCATCTGCAGAAGGATTTATAGTAGATTTAGAAAATAAAATGGAAGAAAAAGGTGTAGGTAAGATTGCAAGTATCATAGGTAGATTCTATGCAATGGATAGAGATAAACGCTGGGAAAGAGTAGTAAGAGCATATGATGCATTAGTAAAAGGAGAAGGTGTAAAAGCAAATTCAGCAGTAGCAGCAATAGAAGAATCATATCAAAAAGAAGTGTTTGATGAATTTGTAGAGCCAACACTAATTTGTAACAATGGTGAACCAATAGCAACAATATCTAAAAATGATTCAGTAATATTCTTTAACTATAGGCCAGATAGAGCAAGAGAAATAACAAGAAGTTTAGTAGATAAAGAATTTAATGGATTTGAAAGAGAATATTTTCCTTTATATTATGTATGTTTTACAAATTATGATGAAACAATTGAAAATGTTGAAATAGCATTTAAAAAAGCAGAAATAACAAATACATTTGGAGAAATATTAGGTAAAAAAGGATTAACACAATTAAGAATTGCAGAAACAGAAAAATATGCGCATGTTACATTTTTCTTTAATGGAGGAGAAGAAAAACAATATCCAGGTGAAGATAGAATTTTAATTCCATCTCCAAAAGTAGAAACATATGATATGCAACCAGAAATGAGTGCATATGAAGTAACTGAAAAAGTATTAGAAGCAATTAACTCTAAAAAATATGATTCAATAATATTAAACTATGCAAACCCAGACATGGTAGGACATACAGGAAATTTAGATGCAGCAGTAAAAGCATTAGAAGTAATAGATGAATGTGTTGGAAAAGTAGTAGAAGCAGTAGAAAATAATGGTGGAGTATTATTAATTACAGCAGATCATGGAAATTCAGAACAAATGATAGACTACAGCACAGGAGAACCACATACTGCACATACAACAAATGTAGTTCCTTTAGTGTTAGTAGGAAAAGATGCAAAATTAAAAGAAGGAAGACTTGCAGACTTAATACCAACAATGTTAGAAATAATGGGAATAGAAAAACCAAAAGAAATGACAGGAGAGAGTTTATTAGAAAAATAATTGAATAATGTAGGGGCGGCAATGTGCCGTCCACTCTTCGAAGGAATTTCTAAAAAACATGATATCAATTTTTTAAAAATAAAAATAAATGAAGCAAATTTGGAAAGGAGAATAAAGCATGATTTATTCAAAAGAAGTAGAAGAAATGTGTCCAGTTGCAAAAGGAGTGAACCATGGACCAGCACCAATACCAGAAGAAGGTAAATGGGTAAAATCAAAAGAAATTAAAGATATTTCAGGATTAACACACGGAATAGGATGGTGTGCACCACAACAAGGAGCTTGTAAATTAACATTAAATGTAAAAGAAGGTATAATTCAAGAAGCATTAGTAGAAACAATAGGATGTAGTGGTATGACACACTCAGCAGCAATGGCTGGAGAAATATTAGTTGGAAAAACAATATTAGAAGCATTAAATACAGACTTAGTATGTGATGCTATAAATACAGCAATGAGAGAATTATTCTTACAAATAGTATATGGAAGAACACAATCTGCATTTTCAGAAGGAGGACTTCCAGTAGGAGCAGGACTTGAAGATTTAGGAAAAGGAACAAGAAGCCAAGTTGGAACAATTTATTCTACATTATCAAAAGGGCCAAGATACTTAGAACTTGCTGAAGGATACATAACAGAAATAGGATTAGACAAAGATAATGAAATTATAGGATACAAATACGTAAACTTAGGAAAAATGATGGAAAACATCAAAAAAGGATTAGAACCTTTAGAAGCAATAGAAAAAGCAAGTGGTCAATATGGTCGTTTCGACGACGCAGTAAAAACTATTGATCCAAGAAAGGAGTAATAAAATGGCATTATTTGAAAGTTATGAAAGAAGAATTGACCAAATTAAACCAGTAATGGAAAAATACGGAATAAAAGATTTTGAAGATGCATTAGCAATTTGTAAAGAAAAAGGATTTAATCCTTATGATATAACAAAAGAAATACAACCAATATGTTTTGAAAATGCATGTTGGGCATATACATTAGGTGCTGCAATAGCAATTAAAAAAGGTTGCACAAAAGCAGCAGATGCAGCAAAAGCAATAGGAGAAGGTTTACAAGCTTTTTGTATACCAGGATCAGTTGCTGATGATAGAAAAGTTGGTTTAGGACATGGAAACCTAGCATCAATGCTTTTATCAGAAGAAACAAAATGTTTTGCATTCTTAGCAGGACATGAATCATTTGCTGCAGCAGAAGGAGCAATTGGTATTGCAAAATCTGCAAACAAAGTAAGAAAAGAACCATTAAGAGTAATATTAAATGGTTTAGGAAAAGATGCAGCACAAGTAATATCTAGAATAAATGGATTTACATATGTACAAACAGATTTTGATTTCTTCACAGGAAAAGTAAATGTTGTAAAAGAAAAAGCATATTCAGATGGAGAAAGATCAAAAGTTAGATGTTATGGAGCAAATGATGTTAGAGAAGGTGTAGCTATAATGCACTTAGAAGGTGTAGACGTATCTATCACAGGTAACTCTACAAACCCTACAAGATTCCAACATCCAGTTGCAGGTACATACAAAAAAGAATGTATAGAATTAGGTAAAAAATATTTCTCAGTAGCATCAGGTGGAGGAACAGGAAGAACACTTCATCCAGACAATATGGCAGCAGGACCAGCTTCTTATGGAATGACAGATAAAATGGGAAGAATGCATTCTGATGCACAATTTGCAGTAAGTTCATCTGTTCCAGATCATGTTGAAATGATGGGATTAATAGGAATGGGTAACAACCCAATGGTTGGTGCAACAGTAGCAGTAGCAGTTGCTGTAGAAGAATCTATGAAATAGAACTAAAAAT
>JAFQAU010000095.1 GCA_017399885.1 Lachnospiraceae bacterium | reverse complement strand
CCGCGAGGATGTGCACAGATGCGTAAGGAATATTGTTGCAAAAGGCATGCAACACGCATCTGGCACACAAAGTGGAGCAAGTCCCTCATGAATGAGGGATTTAGGGAGTTGATGTGGACTTGTCCACTTTGTTCTTTTATAAGAAAGTTTGTCCTATATATCCCTTTGGGAGAGATGTGTTCGAATATTATCTAAAACAGAATAAGGAATTCGTAAATTACCTCTACCACTTCCAAGAGATATGGCTGGCTTATTTGCACCGTGGAAATCAGAACCACCGGTCATAATTAAGTTATATCTATTGGCATAGCGGCGAACAATTCCTTCGTCAAATCCGGTATTGGAGGAATAAAATACTTCAATTCCTTCTAGTCCTTGCTCTTTTAAAGTTCCAATCAGGATATCTAGTTCTTGTTCCGGTAGTCCGTAAATTAAGGGATGTGCAAGAACAGGAATGCCTCCGGCTTGTTTAATTAAATAAATGGCTTTTTGAGGGGAAAGATATTTTCTTGGAACATAATAAGGACCATCTGCGCTAAGGTATTTTTTAAAGGCGTCATTTACGCTGGAAACCTGTCCGGTTTCGTATAAAAATTTTCCTATATGCGCTCTGGTAAGAATGGTTTCTTTCCCTTCCTTTTCGTAAATACGTTCTATGTCAATATCAAGTCCGGCATCAGCAAGATTTTGAATCATTTTTTCGTTTCGTTTATCTCGTTCTATTTTTGCAGCTTGTAGAGTATCTATTAAGGTTGAATTATGGTGATCTAAAAATAGTCCCAGCATGTGGATATCTTTATTTTTATATGCAACAGAAATCTCTGCACCTGCTATAACCTCCACATTTTGTCCCTGTTTTGCTAAATTCTTAGCGGCTTCTATCGCTTCTTCAACTCCATTGACGCTATCATGGTCAGTAAGTGCAAATGCAGCAACCTTACATTTGCAAGCTTCTTCTACCAATTCTGTAGGAGAAAGAGTGCCATCAGATATGTTAGAGTGAACATGTAAATCGATGTATTTCATTTTAAATATCTCCTTTTTGTACCATTGTTCTATATTTGTTAGTCTGTTCATTTTTATTTTACTTAAAATAAAAATGAAAGGCAAGGGGGCCATTACCTGGATTGCTATATAGATTGTGCAAATTGCATATTTTTCTGAGAATTAAACCTTGAAAAAGTAGGGAATGTTATAAAGGAAGAAGTAAAAAGTTACAAAAAATATATTAAGTAAACAATAAATGTTTACATGTAACAACAAATATAGTATAATGTGTGTAAGAAGTTCGAAGAAGAGTTATATATTTTCGTGCTTCTTAACAACCATTTAATTTCCTTGTCGGCGAGAAGCGGACAGGGGGGACCTTGACAATTGCAATGATAGAATAGGTTACGCAATGGAGATGTCATAGCTCTTGCGATTAGATAATGTTGTACGAAAGTACGACGGTTAACCACGTTCCGTTAAGAGAAGCAGCCGGTGAACTCAAAGTGATCGGTGGATTGCATTGCTGGGAAGCAAGGAATAGAGTGGGCTGTAAAAACGAGGCTGAAAACAGGATCCTATACCTAGAATTATAGGAAGGTTAACCCCGCTATCCAATAAAAGCGAGGCTGAAAATAGAAGCCTGGTTCTATATCACCAGGTAGGTTAACCACGTTTTCCTCCAAAAACGAGGCTGAAAATAGGGCACTTACCTCTTAGAAAAAGTAAGTTAATTTTGATAAGAAGTCAAAAACCTGATTAAGCCAAAAAGGAGTTAAATATGAGCAAATTTCTAAATTTCAGTTCATGTATAATTTTAGCATTATCTATTTATGCCGGAGGTGTGACAGCAGAAGCACAAAGTGTCAGTGGAGAGACAGAGGCTGTACAGGTTGAGGCTTGTGTAGAAGAGTCTGAACAAGTGGAATCAAGTTGTATAGAGGATGTTATTGTAGAGAATTTTATAGAAGAGCAGTCTTCCAACGTAGAAAATTGCCTTGAAAACTGTGAAGCACAGGAGTTTGAGAACGCAGAGGAAATGCAGGCGTTAGAGTTGTCCCATTGTGGATTTAGATGTGAGCAGGATGAAGTGGTATATTTTTGTGAAGAAGGCGAAGATTGGCATGTGGATGGAGAATTAGAGAATCAAGCTTCAGTAGAGATGGAAGGACAGGATACGATCGTAGATTCTGAGTATCAAGTGATTTCAGGGGTTACAGAAGTAGTTTTTGCATCAGGGGATGCAGAGAATAAGGGGGAAGTTGTTGCGGCATCAACAGCTTATGCTATTCCAGCTAATGAAGCACCAGCTACAGAAAATAATGGCCAATCTGACATAGAAGATTCGAGAAAACAAGGTTTTGAAATAGAATATCCAAGCGTAGCTGCACCAGAGAGCACAACTGTACCTGTTGAAGATGAAATTACTATTGAAATTGAAGATGAGCAGGTTCCAAATAGTGGTGTTGAGACTGGTGAAGATTTATCAGAGCAAGAGGAAGATGATGTAGAAAAACCAATAGAAGTGGAAGCTGTTGTAATTGAGGATGAACGAGAAATTCAAGTGGACAGTGATTTTATTCCAAATAGTAGTGTATCCAAAGAAGTTGCAAAGAACGATGTAGTAAATGAAGATACTTCAGCTACAGAGGTTCTTCCACAGACTGGTGTGTTATCTACACAAGTATTTCAGGGATTAGGTCTTTTTGGAATTTGTATAGGATTATATATAATTATAGGATTAAAACGTCAGAGACGTTAGAATGAACCCTTATTGTAATTTTGAGATTACAAAAAGGTATAAAAAAACAGGTCAGCTGACCTGTTTTTTTCTTGCTTTATAGGAAACTTCGTCCTATAAAGCAAAAACGCTCCGCGGGGATGTGCACAGATGCGTAAGGAGTATTGTTGCAAAAGGCATGCAACACGCATCTGGCACGCAAAGTGGAGCAAGTCCCTCATGAATGAGGGATT
>JAFQAU010000094.1 GCA_017399885.1 Lachnospiraceae bacterium | reverse complement strand
TTTGAAGCATGCATATACACTGTATATACACCATTCCCGTGATTAATCATAATATAGTTTCCTGCAGATGAGGAATATTTTGAAGTTACTACTGTTCCTCCTTTTGCTGCCAAAATGGAAACCCCGGTTGGTGCTGCAATGTCAATCCCTTTATGATATGTACTGGCACCAGGTGTAGGAGATTTTCTTGGTCCAAAACGCGAAGTAATGGTTCCCTTTACGGACATTGGCCAACAAAATCCATATTCATCTGCCAATTCTCCTATTACGGTATATCCTTCTTTTTTTGCCTGTTCAAGCAAAAGCTTATTAATCTCTTCTTCTTTCTTAGCAATTTCTTCTATATATTTTTGCATTTCCTTGGAAGCATTTTCAATAGAGCTATTATATTTATCCATCTCACTCTGTTTTTTTTCTAACAATTCTTCCAATGTCCCCTGTTCTAACTCTACTTCCTCTTGTAAAATTTCATACTGTTGTTTTTTATTGGATACTTCATTTTTCTTATTTAGCACCATTAATTTCGTGTCTTTAAATTCTTTATACATCTGATTATCATAATTGGTAATCTTATTCACATATTCCACTCTGTTTAAAAGCTCTCCAAAGCTCTTAGAGCTTAATACAATATCTACATAATCTGTACTTCCATTCTCATACATATATTTTATACGTTTCTTCATGGTTTCATACTGTTTTTCTTCAAGTGCTTCTGCTTCTTCTAATTCCATGGTAATCTGCTCTAATTCTTTATTTACTTTTTCTAAATTAGCATTTACTTCCTCTAGCTTTTGATTTGTCTTTTCTACTTTCTTATCTAACTTCTCAATATTATCTGCTAAAGAATTCTTCTCTAATTCTAATTCTGTTAATTCCTTCTCTACTTCTTCTTTTCTCTGTTCTAAGCGTTGTTTCTCCTTTTCCGCCTCACTCAATTCCGTAGCAAAAGAAACATGTGAAATTCCAGCAACCATTATGACAAACGCCATAAGCCCTAGCAACACTCTTTTCAGTTTTTTCACAATACCCCTTCTTTCTATACTCGTAAATGTTTCTTTACAGTCAGACAACTACCAAGCAAACCGATTCCTACACCAATTCCTAAACAGATAGGTACCAATATGGAAAATTCGCTTTTTATATCCAAAAATACCATCCACTGAGATAATAAGGAGAAACGGTTGCTTATCCAATCTATAACCTGATAATATATTACCGCCAAGATTCCCATAGGAACAATTGCACCTATAAGTCCAATTGCAATACCTTCTACAATAAAAGGACCTTGCACAAAGAAGTCTGTGGCTCCTATTAATCTCATAATTGCAATCTCCTCTTTACGTACCGAAATTCCTAGCGCAACTGTAGTGCTAATTAAAAATACAGATACACTGATTAATAGAGCAATGATGAAGAAGGAAACCACACTAATTAACCCATTAAATGTAGTAAGTACCCTTGCTGTTTCATCTGAACTGTTTACTTTTCTTACGCCATCTATCTTCTCTAAATCACTTACTAATTGTTTTTGCATGGAAACATCTTTTACATAAATTTCATAAGATGCCGAATCTGCTAGAGGATTATCTTCTGCAAAAGTATCTACTAAGTCCATCTGTTCATCATAAATATTCCCTTTAAAGCTTTCCCAGGCAGCTTCCGCTGAAACAAATACGACTTCTTTTACATCCTCTCTTGTCTCTATTTGATTTCCTATATTTGCAATCTGACTATCACTAATTCCCTCATCAAAAAATACAGTTACTGCAACGGAGCTTTCCATATTTTTTATCATATATTGGACGTTACTCACTAAAAAAAAGAAAATTCCAAATAAAAATAAACACGCAGTAATTGTACTAATAGATGTTAAAGAAAACATTTTATTTCGCTTAATATTTTTACATCCTTGCACAATGCTGTATTTTAATGTATATATTTTTTCCATTTTAACACCTTGCCTATTCCATTTTTTATTACCTAATACCCCCATTATCCAATGATTATGGGCTTTCTACTTCTTCATTCTTACAAGCCTTAGCCTACCTATCATCCGGTCTTGATGCCAGTCCCTGTTTCATGGCATCTGCCAAAGAACGATACATTGTATATTCTTCCTCTTTTGGCATTAAATTTTCTTTGATTTCTTCAACAGCTTTCTCCTGATATTCTATATTTTCTTTCGAGATTACCTTCTGCTTCTCCACATCCGCTTCTAGGGAAATTGGACTCTTTATGATTTCTTTTTCTTGCTTAAATTCTTCCCTTATATGTGGAATTTCTGAATCTGTTTTTTTCTGTGCTTCTATTAATTCTTCTTTAAGCTTACTTTCCACACTCTCATAAGTTACAGGTGCATGATTCTTATAAGTGCCATCTTCTTCATCACTAATTAAATTCCCTTTATCCATGGTTATCACACGTTTGTGCATGGCATTTACAATTTCATGATTATGGGTTACCACGATTACCGTTGTCCCTTGATTATTTATCTCTTCTAATAATCCCATAATTTCCTGGGAATTCTTTGGATCTAAATTTCCTGTAGGCTCATCTGCTAACAAGATGGCTGGTCGGTTCACCAGTGCCCTTGCAAGAGCAACCCTTTGTTGTTCTCCTCCAGACAATTCCCTTGGATAAGCCTTCTCTTTTTCACTTAATCCCACCAACGACAAGATGTGATGCACATTTTTACCAATAATACGTTCCGGAATACCGATTACCTTCTGTGCAAATGCAACATTTTCGTAGACATTTCTTTCTTTTAACAATCTAAAATCTTGAAATACACATCCTATTCTTCTTCTATGAGCAGCCACCTGCTTATGCTTCAGGTTGGTAATATCCTTTCCATTCACCATTATCTTTCCACCTGTTGGAGCAATTTCTCTTAATAATAGCTTTATAAATGTAGACTTACCGGAACCACTGGCTCCAACCACAAATACGAACTCCCCCTTAGAAATCTTTAAATTCAATCCTTTTAACGCTTCTGTTCCTGTTGGATATGTCATTGCAACATTTTCCATTGAAACTATCGTTGCTCCCATCTCTTCCACCATATTTTCCTCCATAATTTTATTCAAACAAAACTTGGGAACCACCTATTGGCAGTCCCCATAGTTTTTAATATTCTAATGATTCAATATATTTCATATATTTCACAACCATTAATGCTATCTTAAAGGTTATGGCATCTTCAAACACACGCAAATCTAAGTTGGTGCTCTTCTGTAGCTTATCCAAACGATATACCAATGTGTTGCGATGAATATATAACTGTCTGGATGTTTCAGAAACATTTAAGCTATTTTCAAAAAACTTATTAATAGTTGTTAATGTCTCCTCATCAAAATCATCCGGTGACTTTCCATCAAAAATCTCTTTAATAAACATCTTACAAAGTGGCATAGGCAATTGGTATATTAATCGACCAATTCCTAAATTACCATAAGCTACGATATCGCGCTCGCTATAGAAAATCTTTCCTACATCCAATGCCATCTTCGCTTCCTTGTATGAACGTGATACATCTTTTATCTCTTGTACTATAGTTCCGTATGCGATCTGAACCTTCTCCATTGCCTCTGTATTTAGCATATCTAAGATTGTCTTAGCTGTCTTATCCATATCTTCATAGGATTCATTGGCTTTCAGTTCTTTCACAAGAATAATATTCTTCTCGTCTACTGCAGTAATAAAATCCTGTGTCTTACCTGTAAATAAGCCTCTTACTGTCTCTAATGCATTACTGTCCTTCTCAGCCTTTGTCTCAATTAAAAATACTACACGTCGTACATCTGTTTCAATATGTAACTTCTTAGCACGATTATATATATCTACCAATAGTAAATTATCAAGTAAAAGATTCTTAATAAAGTTATCTTTATCATATCTTTCCTTGTATGCCACTAATAGATTCTGAATTTGGAAAGATGCTATCTTTCCTATCATATATACATCATCGCTGTCTCCCTTTACCAAAATCACGTACTCTAACTGGTTCTCATCGAAAACCTTAAAAAATTGATATCCCTGTAACACTTGGCTATCAGCAGGAGATTCAACAAATGTTAATACCGCTTCTTCATACTCTTCCGCGTCATTTATTGTAGATGCCAAGGGCTTTCCTTCCGTATCCATAACACAAATCTCAACTCGCGTAATTCCCTTTAATCCTTCAATTGTACTCTGAAGTATCTGGTTTGATATCATTTAATCACTCCTTTATTAATATCATGGTAACAGTTCAGCCGTGTGGCTAAAATGTTGCAAATGTTCATTTAACGTATCGCTGATCACTTTACAGCTAAAACCTATGCTTTATAATATCACTTTTTTAGGCAAAAGTAAATAAATTCGAGGAGTTTTTTTTATTTTTTTTGTTAATTCAATCAAAACCAGACACCAATATAGGCAACTATAACAATTTTTTTCATAGTTAGTTATATAGTTTTCCATCTTTTTTTACTATTTTTTCCTTTATAGGCCCAATTTTCCTATAAAGTAAAAAAGTTCCCGTCTACCATACAGGCAAACGAGAACTTCTTATTTATATTAGTTACAAATAACTTCCTCTGTTTCTTTGTCGAAGATATGAATCTTACTTAAATCGAATGCAAGCTTAATTGTATCTCCTGGTCTTGCAGTTGTACGAGGGTTAACACGTACACATAAATCAAATTTATCAATTGAGAAATACAAGAATACTTCTGCACCAAGCATTTCGTATACTTTAATTGTAACACTAACGACACTGTCAGGCGATGTATTAATAAATACTTCCTCATCCTTAATATCTTCCGGACGAATACCAAGTACTACTGTCTTGCCATCATATCCTTTAGAAATTAACGCTTTTGCCTTTGCTTCCGGAACCTTAATAGAATGTGTTCCAAATGCTAATACTACATCAGAACCATTACTTACAACCTTAGCATCGATAAAGTTCATCTGTGGTGAACCAATAAATCCAGCTACGAATAAGTTCTTTGGTCTCTGGTATAACTCGATTGGAGCATCTACCTGTTGTACAATACCATCTTTCATAACTACGATTCTTGTTCCAAGTGTTAAAGCTTCTGTCTGGTCATGTGTTACGTAGATGATTGTTGTTCCTAACTTCTGATGTAATTTTGAAATCTCAATACGCATCTGTACACGCAACTTAGCATCCAAGTTTGATAAAGGCTCATCCATAAGTAATACCTTAGGATTACGAACAATAGCACGTCCCATAGCAACACGCTGTCTCTGTCCACCTGATAAAGCCTTAGGCTTACGATCTAATAAATGTTCAATCTCTAATGTTTTTGCTGCTTCATGTACTTTTGCATCAATCTCATGCTTTGGTGTTTTTCTTAATTTTAAAGCGAAAGCAATATTATCATATATAGTCATATGAGGATATAATGCATAATTCTGGAATACCATCGCGATATCTCTATCTCTTGGTTCCACGTCATTAACCAACTTATCCCCAATCCATAATTCACCACTTGAAATGTCTTCTAGACCTGCAATCATTCTAAGTGTAGTAGACTTACCACATCCAGATGGTCCTACAAAGATGATAAATTCCTTGTCTTCGATTTCTAAATTAAAATTCTGTACTGCAACATAACCATTGTCATAGGTTTTGTTGATGTTTCTCAATGATAAACTTGCCATTTTCTCATGTCCTCCTAAAAACTCCTGATTCTCGATTAACCGTTTGCTTTCTTTACAGTTCCCATAAACATATCTTTCATAAAGGTAGTCACAAAGTCAAACAAACTTCCTAACGGAAATGTTATTCTCTTTTGAATACGCATTCTTACAAAAAAACTTAAAATTACGCGCCCCTACTTAAACTGTTATAAAAGCTCCCTAAATTCCCGAGTCTCATCTAAAATATCATACCTTCATATAATACACTAATTTTTTTATGAAAACCATACTACATTTGAACAAATAACCGAAAAATCTTTTGTGCACTTTGTATATGTGTCAAAAATCATTCTTCTATCATTTTAAAAACTTATAATTTCTTCGTTGTTTTTATTCATTTTTAACAAATCCCTCCCCGATTATTTCTTTTGTATCAAGCACAATAACAAATGCTTTTTTATCAATCTTGTTAATTATATCCAATACCCCTATAATTTCTTTTCTGGATACCGCACACAATAGCATAGGTTTTTCTTCTTTTGAATACATTCCTGTCCCATTTATAAGGGTAACCCCCCTATCCTTCTCTTTCATAATTCTTTCTGCTATCCCCTCATTTTTATCCGAAAACACCAAAACAGCCTTTCCAAATTGCACCCCCGATAAAATACCATCCATAATTACAGATGTTAAAAACACAGATACCACTGCATATAATGCGTGATATATTCCAAAAACCATTGCTCCAACTAATACAATTGTTCCGTCTATTATGACAAGATAATTTGCAACCCTATATCGTTTATCTATATGATTCCATATAGTAGCTGCCAGATCACTTCCTCCTGTAGAGGTATCTGTGCAAAATACCATTCCAAGCCCAATTCCACTTAAAACGCCACCTAAAATACTGGCCATCCACATATCATTTTGTCTCACTGGTCCCACCGGAATAAGCCAAAGCATTACTGTAAAGGAAATGGTAGCAAACACTGTTCTTTTAAAAAAATCCCCACCTTTTATTTTTCTTCCTATTACAAGCAGGGGTAGATTAATCAAGCCACTGGTTAATCCTATAGGTATATGAAAATAATGATATAATAAAATCCCTAATCCTGATACGCCTCCGGTTACAAGATTCATAGGCGTGTAAATGAAATTGACTGCCAGCGCCATAAATACTGTACCAATCCATATCTGTCCATATTTTTTCGTAATAACACCCTCTCC
>JAFQAU010000093.1 GCA_017399885.1 Lachnospiraceae bacterium | reverse complement strand
TTATTGTTTTTCAAAACAGCGGCAATTGTTTTTACACATTCGTTTAATATTCCACTAAGAGACCACTCAACCTCCCCAGAACACATTTTTTTTACAAAACCAATGAAGGAAAAACTCTTTTCTCCCAGATTTTCATCTAATATTTCTTGCATTTCTTCAAACTCAGACGTATCCAAGAAAGAATCTACGGATATATTTTCACTTTCCTGGTAGGCATGAACCTTCACTTCTTCTTTTCCACAACATACCAGCAGAAAAATTACCCAAAAAAGTATATTCACTCTTTGAAAATTTTTTTTCATCTTCTACCATAATCCCCCTATTAGTTCTATTAAAGACGTAATGATTGGCATACTGATACTCAAAATAATTAATTTTCCTGCCATAGAAATCTGTCCTGCAATCACACCATAGCCAGCATCCTTGCAAATATCTGCGCTAAATTCTGCAATGTAGGTAATTCCAATTATTTTTTTCATAATAGATATATATTGGGAATCAATGGGTAAATAAGAACCTATATGCTCCAGTGTTGGTATCATCTGTTCTATTTGTTTTACTATATAATAAAAAATAAGAATACAGCCTCCTATACTTAAATACAGACTATATTCCTCCTTCATGTTTTTTAAGGGTAAAGCCAAACAAACAATAGCAATACCAAGAATTCCTATTTTTATCATGCCATCCCCCTCTACAACATAAACAAATCTTTGATTGTTTGAAACAAATCCGATATATATGGAACAATCCAAAACAAAACAAGCAAAAGTCCAGCTAAGCTAGTTAAAAATGCTTGCTCTTCTCTCCCCGCATGCTTTAACACCTGACCAAGAACTGAAACCAAAATTCCTACAGCTGCAATTTTAAATAGTAAACTAATACTCATAAATACTCCTCTTTTCCCGTTTTTTACACATTTAGTAGAAACAAAAAAATCCTCTCACCAATTTGAAATACTATACTTTTTATTTCACTATTTCCCGACCTTAGCTTAATAAAATAACTATAAAGATTCCACACAGTATACCTAATACACGACTTAGTTTCGATTGATTTCTTGTTTTCTCTTTTTCTTGTTTTATACTCTCTTTCATATGTTCATCAAAAATATCCAATAACTGCAATTGTGTTTCTATGTCTAAATAACCTAGATTTTCCCCTAGAAATATCCATTCTTTTTTTTCTGCTTCTTTTAAATAGGAGCCTTTAAGACTGTGTCTTGTTTCATCTTTCCAAATGTCACCTAATATTCCACATGCATTATCAGTTATTTTCTCTCCCACGGATTTAAAAAAATTTTTCCATATTCCATCTGCCTTTTTGGTCATATGTATCATGATATCCGGTAATGCCCTTCCATCACACCTTATTTCACCCTTTATAAATAATGCATATCGTTTAACTTTATGCATTTCTTCTAATCTTCTTCGCATACATTCAGCCCTTGCAAAGCCAATTGATGTACATCCTATTATGACAAGGATACATCCCATTAATCTAACCAATTTACTCCATCCTTTACTTTTTTATTTATGTAATAATTCGTAACAGTCAGATAGCTATACTATATCAAAACACACACTCAAATAAGCGATTGTCCCTTTTGATTATATACATCTAAAACGGTTCCAGCCTGTGTTCCATTTCCTAACAAAACAAATCGTTGAAATAGTTTATTATCTATTATTTCTCGCAAAAATGGCTTGCTCATTATCTCCCCCCATGAACTCCCATGAATTGTTGCTAAGATTTTGCACCCACAGTTCATGGCATATTGTAAAGCAACTATATCCTCCTTTGCTCCCAATTCGTCAACTACAAGCACCTGTGGAGACATAGATCGTATGAGCATTAACATTCCTTCTGACTTTGGGCATCCATCCAAAACATCACTTCTTATTCCCACATCGTTTTGTGGTATTCCTTTATAACATGCAGCTATCTCTGAACGTTCATCAACAATACCTACATTTAGTCTTTTTTCACTTTCCGAAATCATTCGAGCTAAATCTCTTAAAAGCGTTGTTTTTCCTCCACCAGGTGGTGAGATTATCATTGTATGGCATATTTGTCCATTTTCTTCTAATAGTCTGAAAATAGGTCCTGCACAACCAATGACTTCATGAGACAAACGAATATTTATCATCCCTACATTCGTTATTTTTTTTACCTTGCCACTTTCTACAAGCACCTTTCCTGCAATTCCTATCCTATGTCCTCCCAAGACAGTAATAAAGCCTTGTTTAATTTGATTTTCATAGGCATATAAAGAATAATTACTTATGTATTCCAAACTCTCTATTATTTCTTCTCTTAACAAGTAGCATATCTCTCTTTTTTCTTTTCCTAATCCTCCTTTCTCTCTTAAAAAAAATTCTTCA
>JAFQAU010000092.1 GCA_017399885.1 Lachnospiraceae bacterium | reverse complement strand
AGAAAGAAGGAGAACTTAATATTATTATTTTATACAACTGGTTAAAAGAAAGTGGCAGAGAAGCAGATGCAGAAGCAGTAATGAAGCCGGAAAATGAAGAGTTACGTTCTGCATTGTATATAGAGTATGATAAAGTAAAAAAATGATATATGGAAGTTAAGAGTCATAACATGAGGAACTTTTAGGAATAAGAATAGTTATTGATAATTATTCCCTTCTTAATGTGCGCCTTGCATGACATTCATTTGGCTGATGCAAGTTCATCTAGCTATTTTGCACGATTTTACATGGACTTACAACGAAACTGGTCAGCCCTCAGGCTGAACGGTTCCCTTTTCTCTTATGTTGAATATTGTCTTTTTTTGACTTTTTCCAGGATTATGAGTATAATGGAAAAGATTGAGTTGTTTACTTTAAATCTCGATTAAATTATATGCAGAGTATAGATGGTACTGCTACGGTACAGTAGGGGGTTGGGGTATACAGTTAAGGATAAAAGGAAAGCATAGGAAGGTGACAGTTCATGAAATTCGATAGAGAAAACCAAGAAGGAACGGATAAACCTATAGAATCTTTAAGAGAACGTTCTTTAAGAGAAAGAAAAAAACGTAAAAGCCAAGGAAAAAATATAAAAACGATTGTGATTTGCGTCGTAGTACTTTGTATTTTAGGAATCATGATTGGAGCAATTGTAAAAAAATGTTCATCAAGTCGTGTGGTTATGGATTTGAATGAATATTATGATGTACCAAAGGATAAAGTGATGCTTGTATTCCATGATGTAATCAAGGAAGAAATGGGAATTTTAGAAGATGGAAGGATCTACTTGCCCTATGATTTGGTAACGGATAACATTAATAAGAGGTTTTATTTTGATAGTAGTGAGAATATTCTATCTTTTACCAATGCCACAGAAATAATACGGACAGAAGTGGGAAGTAAAGATTACTATATTAATAAAAGTAAAATTACATTAGATTATCCAATTGTAAAAGCACAGGGAGAAGATGTGTATTTGGCATTGGATTACGTAGAGATGTTTTCTAATGTAGAGTATAAGTTCTATGAGAATCCTAACCGTATCATGATAGAAAGTCAATGGGGAGAAAAGTATTCCTATTACAAAGTGAAAAAGTCTGGCAAGATGCGATTTGCACAAAGTAAAAAAAGTGAGATTTTGGCATCTTTGGAAGAGGGCGACATTCTAAGAGTGCTTGCCAGTGAAGAAGAGCTTTTAGAAGGATATGCAAAGGCTATGACAGTAGATGGTGTTTACGGTTATGTATCTACAAAGATATTGACAGAGCCATATGAAGAAGAATTGACAAATGACTATAAAGAAGAAATGTATCCACATATTACAAAGGATGAGCCAATAAATTTGGTTTGGCATCAGGTAACTAATTTGGATGCAAATAATGAGTTACTAAATAAAATTGCAACAACAAAAGGGGTAAACTGTATTTCCCCAACATGGTTTTCTATTGTGAACAATAGCGGAGAGATTTCTTCCTTAGCCAGTGAAACATATGTGGAACGTGCACATAATGAAGGAATTGAAGTTTGGGCATTGTGCGATGACTTTGCAGCAGCAGGGGATGAGGTAGACCTAGCTACAGTGCTTGGAAATACTACATCCAGGGATAAGCTGTCAAATGCGTTATTAGCCAATGCAATTCAATATAATTTAGATGGAATTAATATTGATTTTGAGTATATTCGAGCAGAGACTGCAGATGCCTATTTGGAATTTTTAAGGGAACTTTCTGTAAAATGTCGTAATAATGGAATCGTATTATCTGTGGACAGTTATGTGCCTACAGAGTATACCGCCTTTTATGATAGAGAGGAACAAGGGAAAGTTGTTGATTATGTAGTAGTTATGGCATATGATGAGCATTATGCCGGATCCAAAGAAAGTGGGTCCGTAGCTTCTATAGGATTTGTAGAAGATGCAGTAGGAAAAATTGTGGAGATGGTAGATCCTAGTCAGGTTATTATTGGAATGCCTTTTTATACCAGACTATGGAAAGAAACAACTGTAGATGGAGAAACAAAGGTTAGTTCTTTTGCGTATTCTATGGGACAGATAGAAGCTATCTTAGAACAAAACAATGCTAGTAAAAAATGGGATAATGAGATAGGACAGTATTATGCAGAATATGAAGCAGAAGGGTCTCTTTACCGTGTATGGATAGAAGATGAGCGTTCCATAGAGAAGAAATTGGATGTTATTTTTGCTGAACGAAAACAAGGAAAGATAGCGGGAATAGCAAGCTGGAAGCTGGGATTGGAGAAAGAAAGTATTTGGAATTCTATTACAAAATATATTAATTAAAGTTTGGGTAATCGTTTAGTTTTCCGGCTAAATTGTTGCAAGCTTAAGATTAAGGTGAATATAATTTTTTATGCAGTTTATCTTTTCAATGATGCATGTTTGAAAGATAAACTGCTTTTTTGCTTTATAGGAAACTTCGTCCTATAAAGCAAAAACGCTCCGCGGGGATGTGCACAGATGCGTAAGGAGTATTGTTGCAAAAGGCATGCAACACGCATCTGGCACGCAAAGTGGAGCAAGTCCCTCATGAATGAGGGATT
>JAFQAU010000091.1 GCA_017399885.1 Lachnospiraceae bacterium | reverse complement strand
TACATAATGGTATCAATATAGATTTATTTAAACCTACAATCGATGAAACAATTTTTAAAAAGTATAATATCAATAATAAATTCATAATCTTAGGTTTAACAAATATTTGGGCAGAAAGAAAAGGATTGAATGATATTATCAAATTAAACGAAATCATTGACCATTCAGTCTTCCAAATTGTATTAGTTGGTTTAACTACCAAACAAATCAAACAAATACCTCAATCAATTATTGGTATTCCACGTACAGATAGTATTCAAGATTTGGTCAAACTATATTCTCATGCAGGAGTATTTATCAACCCAACTTGGGAGGATAATTTCCCAACTACTAATTTAGAAGCTTTAGCTTGTGGCACTCCTGTTATAACATATAATACTGGAGGCTCTCCAGAAGCTATAAATGAAGAAACAGGTTATGTAGTTCCCAAAGGAGATATTGATAATTTATATGAAGCTATTAAAAATGTATACAATGGATACATAGATAGGAAAGATTGTAGAAACCGTGCTGTTAGATTATATAATAAAGAAGATAGATTTCAAGAATACATTAATCTCTACAAATCCTTATTATGACAGTTGACTTATCTTCCTACAATAATTCCTGGTATAGCCCTGGAGGAACCCCAATAAAAAGAATTCTATGGTATTTTATCAATATTCTCTTTTTTAAAAATGCTTGGAATCCAAGCAATTTCATTAAAATTATCTTATTGAAATTGTTCGGGACTAAAATAGGAACAAATGTCACCATTAAACCTTCTGTGAATATAAAATATCCTTGGAATTTAACCATAGGTAATAATGTGTGGATAGGAGAAAATGTATGGATTGACAATCTTACTAACGTAGAAATTGGAAGCAATGTTTGTATTAGTCAAGGAGCAATGCTTCTTTGCGGCAATCACAATTACAAGAAGAAAACATTCGATTTGATTATCGGAGAAATTCATTTAAAAGATGGGACATGGGTTGGGGCTCAATCAACAGTATGTCCTAATGTTACATTTTATGAAAATTCAATTTTAACAGTAGGTTCCATTGCTATTCATGATTTAGAAGCTAATGGTATATACCAAGGAAATCCTGCAAAAAAAATTAGAACACGTATTATTGAAGAATAAAATGAAAATATCTTTAATTACAATCACATACAACAGTGCAAAAACGCTTGCTGATACTATTAAATCCGTTTTAGAACAGACATATTCAAATATTGAATATATCATTGTTGATGGCGCATCAAAAGATAATACGGTATCCATCATAAAAAAGTATGAACCTTTGTTCGGAGAACGCATCAAATGGATTTCAGAACCAGACAAAGGACTTTATGATGCTATGAGTAAAGGTATACGAATAGCTACCGGTGATGTAGTAGGCATCTTGAACTCCGACGATTTCTTTACGTCTAATAAAGTGCTGCAGAAAATTGCAGATGCATTTGAACTAGATTCTCAATTAGATGCGGTATATGGTGATGTACATTTTGTACACCCAAATCAACTTGATAAATGTGTTAGATACTATTCATCCAAAATATTTAAACCTAAATTAATGAAATTAGGTTTTATGCCTGCACACCCTTCTTTCTACCTTCGAAAAGAATGCTTTGAAAAATATGGATTGTATAAAACCAATTATAAAATTGCGGCAGATTTTGAATTTTTACTTCGAGTCATTTATAAAGCAAAAATCAAAACAAAATATTTGCCAATAGATATGGTTACTATGCGAACTGGAGGAGCAAGCACTTCTGGTATAGAATCACATAAAAGAATTATGAATGAACACCTACGTGCATTCCGCGAAAATGGAATATACACCAACCGTCTTCTTTTATCCTTAAGATATATCTACAAAGTGGAAGAAATTTTATGGAGTAAAATTATATACTAAATATTTATTCAAAAACATATACTTTTGAAACGTTTCATTTTTATTCTTCTGCTATGTTTTGAACTATGCATAGCAAATATGAATGCTCAATTTACTAATGGAGTGACAGGATTACTCCACATGCCTAATGCAGAGATGCAAAAAGATGGAACAGCCATCATTGGAGGTAATTACCTAAATAAACATAATCTTCCTAGTGATAATTGGTGGGGATATAATACTTACAATTACTTTATTAATATTACTTTTTTTAGCCGAGTAGAAGTAGCATATATCTGTACACTAGTTCAAGGGAAAAAAAATGGATATCATTGGCCAGTATTTACTTATGGAAAATTTGTAAACCAAGATCGGCATTTTGCTGGAAGAGTACAAGCTGTCAAAGAAGGTGAATGGTGGAAATATATGCCTAGCATTGTATTAGGAGTAAATGATCCAACAAGTGGAGCTAATGGCTTCGATTTTACAGAATTTGAAACAAGCGGAAGTCAAAACGGTTTTTTTAATCGTTGGTATATCGCCATGACGAAACATTTCAATATCCCATATGGTGAATTAGGGGTTCATGTAACTTATCTCTATAATAAGCGAACTGATTATCCTTTAAACGGTCCTGCATTTGGCATTAATTTTAGACCACATTTACATAAGAATCTTAATCTTATAGCAGAATACGACGCAAAGACCATCAATGTAGGTGCTACATATGCTCTATGGGCAGATCATTTCAATTTTCTTATAGAACTTCAAAAAGGAAAGTATATTTCTGCCGGACTAGTATACAAAGTGAACCTGAAAGGTGGAAATAGATGGAAGAGTAAATTATTTGACTATTAACAATGAACACTAATATAAAAACTTATTTTTTCGACCTGATAAAGGTAGGAATTGAAAGAAAAGATAGTCTTTCCGGAATTCCTACTTCTGAAGAATGGAAAGAAATATATACGCTTGCCAAACAACAGACAATCGTAGGGATTCTGTTTAGCGCTTTGGAAAAGTTACCTAAAGAACAGCGTCCACCTAGACCATTGCTTCTCAAATGGTTTGCAGCAACGGAAGTTATTCAAGAAAAAAATAGTCAAGTGAATGCTGATGCTGTGAAAATGTGTGAGGTAATCAGAAAAGACGGTTTACGATGTGTAGTATTGAAAGGGCAGGGGATTGCGACTTATTATCCGGATCCATCTCTGCGACAATGTGGAGATATTGATTTATGGATAGAAGGTGGTTCAAAAAAAGTCATCAATTACTTACGTACCAAAAGTGATGTGTGGGATATTTTCTACACCCACGCTGAATATGAGGCTCCCGTATCAACCAAAGTAGAAGTACATCATCATCCTACCTATCTTTATAATCCTATTTACCTGAAAAGATTGAACCAATATTTCGAAGCACAAGATGAACTGTTTGAAAACAATATTGAATTACCAGATGGAAGGGGAAAAATATTTATTCCAACTGTTGAGTTCAATAGATACTACATCTTACAACACATCTATAAGCACTACTTTGGAGAAGGAATTGGTTTACGTCAATTATTAGACTACTATTATGTAGTTCTAAAAGGAGGTACAGAAGATAGTAAGAAACGTACCATGGAATTATTCAAACAAACTGGTATGTTACGATTTGTAGGAGCTGCTATGTGGGTACTACAACAAGTATTCGACCTAGAAGATAAATACTTACTATGTACACCTCATGAAAAAGCTGGAAAACAGTTGTTGGATGAAATTATGATTGCAGGTAATTTTGGAGCGTATGACACCCGTATTAACCACAGCAATCGCAACCTAGTCTTCAAAGTTTTCAATTATATCAAACGGAACATACGTTTCGTTACAGGTTATCCCAAAGAAATTCTTTTTGAAATTCCGATGAGAACCTATATGTATATATGGAAACACTTCATCTAATTTGTATTCAAATTACCTTTAAAAACCTAATCATATGAAAGGAATTGTCTTAGCTGGTGGAAGTGGGGTATTGCGAAGGAATTGCGGATTCATATCAGGAGGTTGCGGCCATACTTGCAGGG
>JAFQAU010000001.1 GCA_017399885.1 Lachnospiraceae bacterium | reverse complement strand
GATAATGCCGCCGGATATAAAGTTTTTGAAATAGCATAGAGAAAATGTTTTTAAGAAATAGAGATATATTGTTATGTTTGAGAAGGTGTTGAATATGGCAGATGTGTTGACAAAAGAACAACGAAGAAAAAATATGCAACACATCAAATCTAAAGATACCAAGATTGAAGTAATACTACGCAAGTCATTATGGAATAAGGGTATCGATATCGGAAAAGTTATGCTGATCTTCCTGGACATCCGGATATTGTTCTGACAAAGTACAAAATTGCTATTTTCTGTGATGGGGAATTCTTTCATGGTAAAGATTGGGAAGTGCTGAAGCCTAGACTTGAAAAAAGTAATAACAGTGAATTCTGGGTAAATAAAATTTCAAGAAATAGGAGACGAGATGACGAGATAAATAAAAAGTTATTATTTCATGGATGGACAGTAATTCGTTTTTGGGAAGATGATATTAAGAAACATACGGATGAGTGTGTGAAGGTTGTTGAGGAAGCAATTTTTGATAATATGATACTCGAAAATGATAACATATGAATTAGTTGTGATATTAATTTAATTATTTTTACGATTGTGTGGAATGTGTGGAAAGGAATCAAGAATTATGGCAAAGGATTTAACTACGTCACAGTTAGATAGACAGAATATTCTGAATAATGATTTAGCTGTTGGTGAAATTCAAAATCAAACAGGATTTCAAGGAATTATATTCGAAGACAGAATTAGGTTTACAAAATCCATGGTTGCCACATATTTTGATGTAGATATTAGGACCATTGAAAGATATGTTAGTGAAAACTCTGATGAAATATGTGGAAATGGATATGAAATTCTCAAAGGAAAGAGACTTAAGGAATTTATGAAATGCGTGATTGACCAGGATGTTCCCGACAAAAATGTCGGAAACATCAGCAGTAGAGCTCCACAGATTGCTATATTTGATTTTAAGGCTTTTTTAAATATGGCAATGTTACTTGTTGAAAGTGAAAACGCAAAAGTTTTACGACAGGTAATGTTGGACGTAGTTATTGACTTTGTAATCAGTTAGTTGTGGTTACAGAGTCCATTGCCGTTGTGAGTGCCTAGCCAGTACATAGCTCAACGGAAACACTATTAAATAATTCTCTTGTCATCTTTTAATGCAAGGTAAACCGGTTTTTCTCAAAATGCAAAAGTCCATCATCCCGCATTTTACACAATTCATTTGACATGGCACTGCGGTCAACGGATAGAAAGTCCGCAAGCTGCTGGCGATTGAAAGGAATTTCAAAGGTTTCGCAATTCTGGCGTTTGGCTTCATCGGAAAGATAGGACATAAGCTTATCCCGTGTGGTTCGCTTAGACATGTGCCCAAGCTTTTGCATTAAGCTTCGATTTTTCTTGGAGATTGCAAAAAATAAATTCTGCACAACCAAAGAGTGAAATCTACAGGAATTGGAACATACTGTTAAAATTCTCTTTACGTCAAAAAATAAAATCGTGCTGTTTTCCACAGCAACAAGATCATTGAGCAAAGTACCACTTTCCGGTGCTACGTAGGATTCTCCAAACATTTCTCCAACCTTTAGTACATTGATAATACTGCGATTTCCCCAATAGTCATCTCTTTGTATATGCAGACTTCCCTCTACTAAAACGGCGATATTACTGATCTGTTCGCCCTGTCGAAAGACAAAGTCCCCTTTTTGATATTGTTGTTTTCTTGCCTGTAGGCAGCCAAGCATGGCAGAAATTTCTTCCACTGCAATCCCGTAAAATAATGTGGTTTCCTTTAAAATAGATATATATTTTTTCATAAAAATCTCTTTCTGTTGTAAATACAACGGACTTGTTTGGTTTAAGATACTATAATCCATAGGGTAAGTCAATAGTAAATTTTTTTGAAAAATGGAGGAAGCTTTATGATTAGAAGAATTATTAAAATTGAGGAAGAAAAATGTACTGGTTGTGGAATTTGCGCAGATGCCTGCCATGAAGGGGCAATTGGTATTGTAGATGGCAAAGCAAAATTGTTGCGGGAAGATTATTGTGATGGACTGGGGGATTGTCTGCCAGCCTGTCCAACCGGAGCTATCACGTTTGAAGAAAGAGAAGCCCTTGCGTATGATGAAGAAGCTGTTAATGCTGCAAAGGAAAAAAAGGAGAAGCTGCCTTGTGGATGTCCAGGTTCAAATGCCAAAGCATTAAAGCGGGATACTGTATGTGTAGCACCTGTTTCTAGTTCTGTGGAAAGCAGACTAAACCAATGGCCGGTACAGATTAAGCTTGCACCTGTAAATGCAGCGTATTTTCATGGTGCAGATTTGCTTGTAGCGGCGGATTGTACTGCATACGCGTATGGAAATTTCCATCATGATTTTATCAAAAACAAAATCACACTGATTGGCTGTCCAAAACTGGATATGGTGGATTATGCAGAGAAATTAACACAGATTATTGCAAACAATGAGATTAAGAGTGTAACCGTAGTAAGAATGGAGGTTCCATGTTGTGGTGGAATAGAACATGCAGTGAAGCAAGCACTTATGGATAGTGGAAAATTTATTCCATGGAGTGTTGTTGTCATTTCCACAGATGGAAAGGTGTTAGAGTAGGAAGAAGAAAATAGAAAAAGTGTTTTTCAATGGGAACAGACTGCCAGATGTGAATAATTTGTTATCTTTTTCTTGTTGTAATGGGAGAAAAACAAAGAAAAATCAAAAGGGGGGCAGGTTGTATTCCAGCTAGAATTTATATATACTATAATTAAAAGTGTCTAACGAGTTTTAGTCGTTGGGGAGTCAGAATAAATGAAGGGAGAAAATTATGAAGCACAAAACACAAAAAAAAATTCCACTGTTTATGTTGCTTTCGCTGTCAGTTCTGGTACTGGTAGCAATAGCTACAACAGGACTGGTGATTCGTGCAAACAATCAAACGGTAATCACTTACCAATTTTCAGGGGAGGAAGCCTCTGTGGCAGGGTATGCAGAAGGTTCATTAAGCTTATATGCAAAAGATGCAGGTACCTACTATTTATACTGGGCCAATGATACAGAAGCGTTGGACGGTTACTATGCCATTGGTGACATAGACGATACTGTGAACAATGAAAATAGTGCAGACATTGTAAAAAAACAGGCTTATTTTCATGACATGAGCGCAGGGGAGAGCAGAACCTTTTATTTTGGGGAGCACACTGCCATTCCAGCAGGTGCAACGAAAATCATTGCAACCACAAGCAAAACAAACTATAACGTTTCCCAAGCAACAGCTGTATTTGATATTCCCAAGGAAAAACAACTACAATCCGGCGCAGGAAACCTACTTTACACATTTAATTCCTACTCAGACGTACATATTGATACAGAAAGCTACTATCAGAAATCCAAAAGCAACTGGGAGAAGGCATTAAAATTTGCGGCTAATAAAGATACAGACTTTATTGTTTCAGCAGGAGATGCGGTAACAAACTCTCATGGGGCCTCAGGATCTAATGGTGGTTTTGCTGATGAGTGGGATACCTATGAAAAGATTTTAGCATCCTCTGATTACTGCAATCCGGTATATGAGGCTGATGGCAATCATGATATGCGCACCGAATCCAAGGGAAAACTTGGAAGTGGGGACACTTACAAAGGAATTACTGCTTTTGTACAAGCCTCAGGTACGGATAGTACGGTGGCAAACATAGAGGACAATAAGCCTTATTATTATGTAATTGAGAAAAATTCCGGGGATGTGTTCATTTTCATGGCATTGGAAAATGGTTCTGATCCAGGTAACTATGATAACTTTTCACAGGAACAGATTAACTGGTTGAAGGATTTGTTGGATACTTACTATGGAACCGGTGTAAATGTATATATTATTGAGCACTCTCCGTTTCGAGGATATGGTGCAGGAGATGCATGGATGACACCAAAATCCAACGGATATATTCCATCCCATTACAAGTCTCATATGCTTGTAAATGGTCAAATTGGAAAGGATGATTCTAATAATTATTTTACTGCATCCGGAATGGATCAAAATACAGAATTTAGAAATTTACTGGAGAAATATCCCGATCTAATTTGGATGAATGGGCATACGCATCAGGATTTTACGGTTTGTGTTAATTATTCCAATCAAAATGATACATCCTGTCATATGATTCACAATCCGGCAGTGGTTGGTACTACTTATTTTACTGATGCCAATTCGGAAAGTCAGAAATACGACTCTTCCTCTTCCAGCTCAGATGGTTTGGGGCGTACCAGTCAGGGCTATTATGTGGAAACCTACGAAAATGCAGTAGTGTATTATGGTGCCAATCTTTATGATCAGAAGATTTATCCAGCATACTGCTATATTATGGAAGGATCCAGAAATTCTGCATCCGTTGCAATATCTGAAACAAGAAAAGTACGCACCCCAGTTTACGAGCATTTGGTTACTGACAAAGAATTTATTACGGCAGATACTGATCTTCCTAGTGCATTGACTGTGGCAAAGAATTTATTAGACAAGTACTATACACTTTCTTCTTATAATCAGTATCAGGCACTTAAGAAATATTATTATGCATACAAGGATAATGCAGTTTTGGCAGATACCTCTATTGCCGTGGCAAATATAAAGGAAGCCACAGAACAGCTTTACGCCTTGGTAAAAAGGCTTGGAAAAACAGGTAATAATGACTACCCTACCTTGGCAAACTGCTATCTGGTATATTATGTGGAAGATAAACATGCATGGACAGATAATGACTGTAAGATGACAACGGATGCCAATGGAAATTTGTCATATACTTATACAGCAACCGGTTCCGAAACAGCAAGCTTTAAGATATACAACAAAGATACGAACAAATATTGTGCGGTTTCTGAATCTACAAAGATTACCTATCCTTTTTCATCCGGAACGTATTCCTTATCAGAATATAGTTCTTATAGCAGTTCTTCTGGTGCACGCAGTATTACCATTACAGGAATGCCTAGGGGATTGAAGGTTACATTTACCTATAATGCTACACTAAATTCCGTTACCATTTCCTGTGCACAATAGGGAACTTGCAGGATTGAAGGAAAAAAGAAAGGATTGGTAAAAATGATGTTAATAAAAAAATATGGAAAAAGGCTTGGTGTTGGTATACTATCCCTATTGCTTGGCATTTCTATTTTGCCAACAGCAAACTATGTAGATACCACTATGGCAGTAGAAAATACTACC
Organism: Lachnospiraceae bacterium; assembly: GCA_017399885.1. Lineage (GTDB taxonomy): Bacteria > Bacillota > Clostridia > Lachnospirales > Lachnospiraceae > CAG-411. The sequence continues at coordinate 7,131 of JAFQAU010000001.1, read as the reverse complement.
ATTACCTCGCCTAAGATTGGGAATACTGTCACATGGGGCTGTCTTTATTTTGGGAGCTATCCACAAGGGGAAATTACCCAAGCTGTGGATTTTGAAACTTATAAGATACTACAAGCTTCCAATGAGTGGAACAAAAATAATATATTAACAATAAATGGTATTACATATAAAAGAATGAAAAAAGAGGATGCTACCAGTACGGGAACTGCTTATCCTTGGAGCAGTGAAAATGCATACCATTATTTCAAATTCCAGCCAATTAAGTGGCGTGTCATTGAGGTTAAGGAAAATACTGCTTATATGATTTCCGATGTTGTACTTGACACGCAGAAATACAATCAGGAAGCCAGAGATGTGTCTTGGAATACGAGTACACTAAGAAGCTGGTTAAATGGCTACGCTGCATCTGAAAATCAAGCGGCGGTGGATTATAGAACCAATAACTTTTTAGATATAGCATTTAACGGGGCAGAGAAAGAAAGCATTGTCTCTAGAAATAATGACAAGATTACCATTTTGTCGGAAGAAGAAATAAAAAATAACACTATTTTTGGGTTAGATATATCAGGCAACCGAACCAGCAAGGCCAGTGCCTATGCACAGGCAATGGGGGTACATGAGGATGCCCTTGGGGCGTGTAATTATTGGACTTCAACAAATGGAAATTCCAACCTGACTGCCAGATTTATCCAGCAATCAGGAGAAATTTACACAAAAGGATACACAGTTGTATATGCTGGAAATGGAGTTCGTGCTGCAATTGCTATTAACCTAGATAAAATGGATTGCTATCAGTATGCCGGAACCGTTTCCAGTGACGGAACGGTAACAGAGCCTGTTGCAGCTGCTACGCCTGTTATTACGCCGGTGGTTACAATGGACACCACTCCGGCAATAACAACAACAGGGCCTGTATTTAGTGATTCCCCTATAGCACCATCTACTGTGGTTCCTGCAGAAACGGTAAGCGTAACCCCAACGTTTCCTGTAGTTGTTCCTACTGAAACTGTAGGTGCAACAACGCCACCTACCATTGCGCCTACAGAAACCACAATTGAACCAACAGTAGCTGCAACGGTTGAACCAACTAAAACAATTGCACCGGAAAAAACAGCAGACCCGGTTATTACCGTTGTAAAAAAAGGTTCTGTTTATTCTCACGGAGCTTCTAATGGGAAATATCGTGTGACCAAGGTAAATAAGACCGATACTACCGGAACAGTGGCATTTATAAAACCAATTAAAAAAACAAAGACTGCGGTTAACATTCCGGCTACAATTACCATTGATAAATGCAAATTTAAAGTAACTGTCATTGAAAAGAATGCATTTGCAAACAATAAAAAATTGAAAAAAGTAGTAATTGGTAAAAATATCACAAAAATCAAGGCAAATGCATTTAAGGGATGTAAGAATTTGTCCAAAATAACAATTCGGACAACGGCATTAACAAAAAAATCTATTGGAAAAAACGCATTTAAGGGAATTTATGCTAAGGCAACCATTCAGGTTCCAAAAAAGAAGCTGGCTAGATACAAGAAATGGTTGAAGGCTGTGGGAGTTGGAAAAAAAGTTATTTTTAAAGAAGGCTAAGGATGTAGTGGTTGTTTAGCAAAGAAGGTTTTGTTTGATTTTGTGAAAGTGGATTTAAGAAAAAAGTTAGGAGGTATGATTCTTGCCTGGTGTAGTACATAAGAGAGAAAATCTATATGAATCGAATCAAGGGAATAACCAAGGAGAAGAACATGAAATGTAATAATTGTGGAAACGAACTAATAGAAGGAAGTAGATTTTGTACGGGGTGTGGAACCCCTGTAAGTAATGAGAATACAAACGGGAAGATGCCCAATCAACCCTATGTGAATGGCCAACAGGTAAACGGGCAAATGCCCAATCAAGCCTATGCGAATGGCCAGCAGGTAAATGGGCAAATGCCCAATCAATCCTATGTGAATGGCCAACAGGTAAACGGGCAAATGTCAAATCAACCATATGTGAACAGCCAGCAGGTAAATGGGCAAATGCCCAATCAACCATATGTGAATAGCCAGCAGGTAAATGGGCAAATGTCCAATCAACAATGTGGAAATACACAACAAGGATATACGCAAATGCCAACTCAGCAGAGTATGAATATGCAGACTTCACATACGCAAATGCCAACTCAGATTAAGAATAAAAAAAGGAGAAATATTATAATAGCTATGAGCGCTGTACTTGTAGTGATTGTAGCTTGTGTAGCTGTGTATATGCATTATAAGTCTTCGAAGGATAAAATAGAGCAGGAAAAGGTAGCAGAGGAGACAACAAAAGTAGAGGATAAACAAGAGGATAATGTTGAAAATCCAAAAGTGGTAGAAACTACAACACCTATTGAAACACCAATGAAGCAGAGAGAGTCCGTAAATGTTGATATTACTGCAATCGATAATTCTGAATTTCCAAAGGTGACATTGTATTTTTCCGTAAGAAATTTGGAAGATGAGTTTTTAGATACTGTACTGGCTTCCCGGTTATCTGTTTATGAAAAGGAAAATGGAGGTAGCGAAGATTGGGAACAGGTGCAGACCTTCATGAATTATCAGGGAAAGCAGGGAGACAGTAAAAAGTCAGTTGCATTTGTTATGGATACAAGTGGAAGCATGGAAGGCAGCTTAGAGGCAGAGTGTGCAGCGGCAGATGTATTGCTTGACAGAATGGAACAGGATGGAAACTATAGTGTGGCATTTACAGCATTTAGTACAGAACAACATGACTGGTTAGACTATACCAGAGATTATTCAGATTTTAGGGAGTATATGAGTGATTTGTCCGCAGATGGAGAGACTGCATTCTATGATACATTAGAAAATACATTGCAGCATGCATTGTATCAAAATGGACAAAAGTATATTCTTGCATTTACAGATGGGGAAGATACCAATAGTACCACAAGCGGTCAGGAAGTTTTAGAGATGGCAAAGGCTTATAAAATTCCTATATATATTATTACTATGTCAGATATTGATAATAGCTATCTGTCTGAGGTGGAGGAAATTGCAGAAAACAGTGGTGGTGGTCTTTATACCATTGATACCATAGAAGATTTAAAAAATATTTATTATGATGTATTTGAGCTTCAGAGCAAACAATATTCTTTAACCTATGAATCAACCCAGACTGGAGGGTATAGTGATATTCGATTGCAGCTTGTTTCTGATGAATACGAAGGAGGGGCACAGGAAAGCTTCTATGCAGAAAAGCCAAAGCATTATTATGCAAAGCCTAAGATTGAAGAGATAAAAGCGTCTTCTGAATGTAAGCCCATGACAGACAGTAACCAAAAGAAATGTACCTATGGCGCAGAAAATGTTTATGATGGAGATAACAGAACTGCCTGGGTAGAAGGAAAAGCCGATGATGGAGTTGGGGAATACCTTAAAATAAAATTAAAAGAGAAATCTTCCGTAAATGGAATCTTAATTTCTAATGGATATTATAAGAATACAGATGTATATTATAGAAATAACAGAGTAAAGAAAGTCAAATTAACATTTTCAGATGGTAGCTCTAAAGTCTATAAATTAGAGGATAACTTTTTAGAGACATGTGATATTCAGTTTGATGAGCCTGTTGTTACATCTACTATTAAAGTGGAAATTCTAAGCGTATATAAAAGTAAGTCCTTGAATGGAAAGAAAGCCTATCATGACACCTGTATCACAGAGTTAGAGGTATATTAGATAAGAGATTAAATAAATAGGCGTATGGCTATTGTGGCATGAAATTGTTATGGTAGTCATAGGCCTTGTTTTGAATCGCTTACAATTTGTTCATGCAAATACTGCCTGAACATATTTTAAAATTCTATTGGAAAAAGGGAATACTTGTGGTATCATATGTGTAGGATATAACTGTAATGCGTTACAGTTTTGGTCTGGGCGAAAGCTCTTTGGACCACCGTAGGCGGGAAGAATTTCCCGCCATTTTTACTATTGTCGTAAGTTTTGAAAAAAAACAACTAGGGAAGTAGTAATTATCACTTTTCCCTTATAGATTCCTCATAAGGGAAAAGTGATAATTACATAGAAGTTGATGGGCAGGAAAGCCCGTAAATAATGAAAAGTTGGAGGAATACGCGAATTGATTAGAAGTTTAAAGAGGAAAAAAATTATGAAACAAAAGATAAGTGGTATAGTATTGTGCGCATTAATAGCGGGTGTTGCAACATTCATGAGTAGGATTTCTATAGGAACATTTTCTATGGAAATAATTGGAGCTCCGGTTCTTTCTATCCTTATGGGAATGATACTTTCTATGATTTGTCCAAGTCTTTCTACGAAGGATGTGTTAAAGGATGGAATAAAGTTTACTTCCAAGAAAATTCTTCAGTGGGCGGTTATTATTTTGGGCTTTTCTCTTAACCTTAGAGCGATAGTTGATATGGGGGGAAGGAGCTTACCAATTATCATTTCTACGATTGGAACATCATTGTTGGTAGCTTTTATCATGATGAGATTGCTTAAAATGAATGGAAAAGTATCTTGTCTTATTGGCGTTGGTTCGTCCATATGTGGAGGTTCAGCCATAGCAGCAACTGCACCGGTAATTGATGCAGATGATGAGGCGGTTGCACAGTCTATTTCTGTGATTTTCTTATTTAATGTTATTGCAGCGTTGGTATTTCCAAGTCTGGGACAGGAATTGGGATTCGGTTCTGAAGGTTTTGCAGTATTTGCAGGAACAGCAGTAAACGATACATCTTCTGTAACTGCGGTGGCTTCGACAGCAGAAGGGTTATATGGAGTTGAAGGTATACTATCAGCTGCAGTAACAGTAAAGCTGGTAAGAACACTTGCAATCATTCCTATAACATTAATATTAGCATTTTACACTACATATAAGGCAAAGAAGAATGGAGAAGCAGGTGTAGAAATATCTTTAAAGAAAATATTTCCTTGGTTTATCCTGTTCTTTGTAGGAGCAGCCGTGCTTACAACCATAGTAGGTATGTTGTCAGATAGCCAGTGTACGATATTTTATAATGGTGTCTTTGTAAAATCTATGAAGTGGTTGGCGAAGTTTTTCATTGCAATGGCTATGTGTGCCATTGGACTTAACACAAATATCGTAAAGCTGGTAAAGAATGGTGGAAAGCCTATAGTGATGGGATTTTGTTGTTGGGTTGCAATCGCATTGGTTTCTATCTGTATGCAACATGCATTGGGAATGTTTGGTTCTCAGTTGTGAGATTTTTAGATAATTAAATGGATTTGAGTTCCTTTTTGTGGTAAGTGATTCAAGGTGTATAGCTATTGTAGCAAGAAAGTGCTGGGGTAGCCATACGCCTTGTTTTAAAGTGCTTACAAAAATATTTGGCTATGCTCAAAAAGAGTCCGTTTTATAGGACATAAAAGTTGGTATTATTAGGCTACTAGAAAACAGGAACAAGAGATACCAATGAAATACACATAAAAAGAAGAAAAAATATGTATTTTTTAATCAATTATGAAAATGGAGGAGGAATCAATGGGATTCAATAAGCGTGAGTGTTTTCAAGCTGTTTCTGCTATTATGGGGTTGGTTGTAGGTGATGCACTAGGGGTACCTGTTGAGTTTAAATCAAGGGATGAATTAAAAGAAAATCCTGTAGATGCTATGATTGGATATGGAACCCATAATCAACCACCGGGAACATGGTCTGATGATTCGAGTATGGTAATTGCAACAATGGAGTGGCTGGGAGAACTTATGGAATTTCCATGTGAAGAGGATTACAAGCTGTTGATGGATAAGTTCAGTAATTGGCTTTTGTATGGAGATTATACCCCCTATGGAGAGATTTTTGATTGTGGGATTTCTACTAATCGTGCGATTATGAGCTATGGGAAAGGTATAGAACCCGTAAAATGTGGTGGAACAACGGATTATGATAATGGAAATGGATCACTGATGCGAATACTTCCTGCTGCAATTAGTTTTCGCAATGGATTGGCATTTCAGAAAAATAATAGAGCGGACTTAATTTTTCACATTTCAGCCTTAACACATGCACATGCAAGAAGTAAGATCGGATGCTTGATATATTCCAAGCTGATAGCATCTATGATGTATTTGAGTAAGGAAGGTAAAATGGAAATTGTGGAAAAAAGTTTAGGATACAGCAAAGATTTCCTTGAAAAGCATAATGTTGCGGACATTTCCTATGAAAGTAAAGAATATGGTCGGCTTTGGGATTTGAAAAGCTTTAAAGAGTTGAACGAAAATGAAATTAAAAGTAGTGGTTATGTTGTTGATACACTGGAAGCAGCAATATGGTGTTTTCTAAACACCGATAGTTATGCGGAGTGTGTACTGAAGGCGGTAAACCTTGGGCAAGATACTGATACAGTAGGAGCTGTTGCTGGTGGTATAGCAGGTTTATACTATGGATATGAGAATATTCCGAAAAAATGGCTTGCTTTCATTCCGAAAAGAGAATGGATAGAAGAGCTGGCAACTAAAATGCTGCCTCACAAGCGGTAAAAGATCGGATGGGGATTTATTTGAAAAGGATGTGTTATAAAATGGGAGTTGCCTTTGAAGGAAAGACAGTGCTGATTGGGTGATGAAAAAGGGGCTCGGTCATAATGGATTTATATAAAAAATGCAGGAAAATGTTGAATCACTAGAAGGAGTGGAAAAATCCCAAAGAAAGTGAGGTTATAGATATGCCAACAATAAGCTACCATGAATTTAATAACGTGATGCGAGAATTATTGAAAGAACAATTTCCCACGACGGAACTCTTACTCTGGAAAGGTGGAGATTATGTATGGGATGTTGTCTATGAATTAGTATCAACCGAAACAGGCGCTAAGTTAAAGTACAAACCCTATGACTTGTACGAAAAAGCAGAGAAAGTCGGAAATCATGAAGCAGTAATAAATGGATTTTTTCAGTCTTGGAGGGAAAAGATAGAATGAAAACTCCGAAGAATATATAAGTAAGAGTGATGAGACCGTAAAGCAAGATTGCGAAAGCAAGGCTTTTGTAAGACTTGCAGCGAAAATCAAAAAGAAATTTCCAAGACTGCCGATTATTATAACAGCAGATGGTCTGTATGTCAGCCGAAACGTGTTGCAGGTATGCAAAGAATATAACTGGGATTAT
>JAFQAU010000090.1 GCA_017399885.1 Lachnospiraceae bacterium | reverse complement strand
ATTATACTCCAATAATAATTTTGCCTCTTTATAATTTTCAAATGCGCACGCAACTTTAAATGGTGTTGTCCCAAAGAAGGATGGTAAATCAACTTGTGCACCTGCTATTAATAAACTTTTAACAACCTCATATTTTCCTTCAGCCGCAGCAATATACAAAGGCGTTTGCCCGTCTTCCTCTTGAATACTTATTTCTGCATTATTTCTAAGTAATAACTTAACAATATCTATATGACCTTCTTGACACGCCCAGTGTAATGCTGTCCATCCTGCAGAATCTCTAGCATTTACATCAATACCCTTCTGAATTAAAAATTTACACATTTCAATATTTTCCCCAAATATTGCTTTATGAAATCCTGTGTATCCTTCTTTATCCTTAATGTTAATATCTAGATTGTTTTCTAATTCTTTTTCAATATAATCATAGTCATTCCTATCTATAGCTTCAAAATATTTTTCAACTATATTTTTCATAAAACTCTTCCTCCTACACTTAAGAAACCTTTTTCTTTCCTCGCACACATTATATATCATCATCTACAAAACAGCCTTGGACAAATACGGTTTTCACTTTGCTTCCAAGACCATTTTGTAGACTACAGATAATCAATTTATTTAATCACACCAATATTCCCTGGTTCCTTATAAACAATACAATATCTTTTTAATTTACTAGTTACTGTATTGATCTCACTTAGGATAATAGTAGTGATCATGGCTACACGGTTCTTTAGGGGTTGTTCTTTGTGGATTTTTTACATTCGGATGATAATGAGGGTCTTGATTGGGATCACTAGGATCATGTCTTGGTTCCTTTCCTTTTCCTGCCCTCTTAGCCGCTTCATAGGCTTCTTTTTTAGATGAATATCTCTTTCTTCTCGCTGGCGGATTTTTACTTCGTGGATCCCTTTTATCATCTTGATTGTTTTTGTCTCCTCCACCTTCTTTTCCTTTGTCAGTACTTTTCCCATTATCTTTTGCCTGATCAAGTGCCTCTTTTACTCTTATAGCGATTGATTCACTATTAATTTCTGTTTCCTCACAAATAATCTGAATATCACTTAATGCATCTTCTAGCATTTCCAGTGCTATTTGCATTGGTGAGTTATATTTGGGGCTATTTAAAGCATCATAGATAACAATTGCTAACAATACATCAACAGCCACATACGCTATTGCTTGAACCTCTTTTATCGCCCACAACTTATTTAGTGTAGCCATTCCCGCTTTAAATACTACTGATGAATTCCATGCATATCCTACCGCTAATATGCTATCTCCTGTAACAGCAACATCCATTTCCTGTTTACTAAAGGAATATCCGCTAGGATCCACATAAGTTACAGGATTTGCTCCTGCATACAAATACTTGTGAAGTGTTACTGGGTCATAGATACTTCCTTGGTAGCTGTCCATGCTAATGAATGTTCCTGTAGATGGATTCATGTATCTGGCTCTTAGGTAGTATAGTCCTGTATTCGCATTGTATTGTTCCCCTGTGTAAAGGAACTCGTTT
>JAFQAU010000089.1 GCA_017399885.1 Lachnospiraceae bacterium | reverse complement strand
TATTAAAAAGTTTCAAGCAGAGACAGAAACAGAAGCAATTATGCAGGCGAAAGAAGAATTAGGAAAAGATGCAATTGTAATGAATATAAAAGTATTAAAACCAAAGGGATTGCAAAAGTTTTTTCGTAAATCCAGTGTGGAAGTAACGGCAGCTATAGATGAAGAAAAGAGCTATAATACTGGTGAGGGTATGCTTAGCAAGATGCAGGAAATTCAAAAAAGTATAGAAGAAGCCCAAAAGAAGGAAGTAGAAGAGCAAAAAAAGGAAGAGAATAATAAAGAAGTGATTCTGCCAGAAAAAGTGATGGATAAGAACCCAAAAGGAATAGAAGATAGGTTAGATAATTTACAGCAAATGCTTGAAAAACAGATGCAGACAGAAGAAAAAGAAGTAAAAGAGACTGTGATAAAAGAAGAAAGTAAAGTAGAGGCATGTATTCGCTTGGTAAAAGAGCAACTCATAAATAATGAAGTGGAATTAGAATATGCAAATTTGATTTTAGATGAAATTAAAAATTCACTAAAACCAGATAGTGCAATTGACAATATTCTGGCAAGTATATATCAGAAGATAGTACTAAAAATTGGAAAGACAAGGATAATAGGTGAAAACCAAGATGGTCCTAAATATATATTTTTTATTGGACCAACTGGAGTTGGAAAGACTACTACGATTGCTAAAATTGCTTCAGATATGAAAATACAAAAAAGAAAAAGAGTTGCATTAATAACATCGGATACCTATCGTATTGCGGCTGTAGAACAATTAAGGACCTATGCAAATATTTTAGGTATACCGTTAAAAGTTATCTATTCAGATGATGAAATGGAAAAAGCAAAAGAAGAATATAAGGATTATGATTTGGTTCTAATTGATACAGCGGGAAGATCTTATAAAAATATTGAACAGGTTGAAGATGTAGAAAAATTAATTAAGGCCATTCCAAATGAGGAGAGAGATGTCTATCTTGTGCTTAGTGCTACCACAAAATATAAGGATTTAGTAAAAATAACGGAGACATATAAAAAAATAGCAGAATATTGCTTGTTGTTTACCAAGTTAGATGAAACTTGCTGTATTGGAAATATATTAAACATAAAAATGTTTACCAATGCTCCATTATCCTACTCCACTTCTGGACAGAATGTTCCAGATGATATAGAGAAAATTGACGCGCAAAAAATAGCAAAGCAGTTACTAGGGGGAGAATAATATATGGATCAGGCAGAACAGTTAAGAAATATAATAAAACAGCAAAGCCCGCCAAGGACAAAATTTTCAAGAGTAATAACAGTTACTAGTGGAAAAGGCGGTGTTGGAAAAACTAGTTTGGCTGTAAATATGGCATTACAATTTCAGCGTCAAGGGAAGAAAGTAGTGATTTTAGATGCGGATTTTGGTTTAGCAAACATAGAAGTTATGCTAGGAATAAGACCTCAATATAATTTGGCTGATTTGATGTTTAATGGAAAGGCACTGAAAGATATTATTACGGAAGGACCTGAAGGGATAGGATTTATATCCGGTGGATCAGGGATAAAAGAATTAGCCAGTTTAAGTCGTGAGCAGATTATTATGGTAATGGAAGCATTATCAGAGTTGGACAAATTAGTTGATGTAATAATCGTTGATACTGGGGCTGGTATTGCTGATAATGTTCTTGAGTTTGCAGCTGCCAGTGAAGAGGTGTTATTGGTTGTTACACCAGAACCAACTTCAATAACAGATGCATATGCATTGCTAAAAACATTAAACCATACACAGGATTTTCAAGCATCCCAGACCGTAATAAAATTAATATCAAATAGAGTACAGAGTGAAAAAGAGGGGCAGGAAATATTTGACAAAGTAAGTCTAGTTGCAGACAAATTTTTAAATATACAGTTGGAATATTTGGGATTTGTACTAAATGATGCCAATGTTTCAAAAGCTGTAATGCATCAAAAACCATTAATACAAGTATATCCTAATACACCGGCTGCATTGTCAATGTTATATTTAGCAAATAAACTACAGAATAACGAGCATACAATTATGTACAGAGAAAAAGGAATAAAGAGGTTATTTACGAATTTAATACATGCAAAAATAAAGAGATGGTAATTTTCTTAAAGGGGATTAAGAATTGGTTTATAGCATAAGGGAGGTAAATGATGAAAGATCAGATAATCAATATCGGAGATAAAGTTGAAATGTATAAAATTGGAGTTCTCTCGGAGGGAGAAGGACAGGTACGTAGGCAGTATATAAGTCAATTGTTGGAATATGTTGAGATGGACAAGATAAAGCTTGCTATGCCAATGGAAGGTGGAAGGATAGTGCCACTTACGGTCGGGGACTTTTACGAGGTTTGTTTTTATACCTCAAATGGATTATATCAGTCAAGTGTAGAAATTGTTGATAGATACAAAGAGGACAATATTTATTTAATGATTGCTGAATTTACATCAGATTTAGAAAAGTGTCAGCGAAGACAGTACTATCGTTTGGAGCACATTATTGACATAAACTACCGTGATTACAGTAAGGAAGAAGAAATATTAGAAAGAAGATTAAAGGTTAACGATTTTGCAAATGAAGAAGCACGTGCAAGCTGCATCAAGATACTAAATGAAGTAAGATCAAAGTGGCATATGGCTACTATTACAGATATAAGTGGTGGTGGGGTTAGGTTTAATACTTCTAGAGAACATAAAATTGGTTCCTTATTATACATGAATATCCCAATTGTACAAAATGGCATAAGTCGCATGTTTGAACTAAAAGGGGAGGTTGTAAGTTCTAATGTGTTAGCCAAAAGAACGGATTATTATGAAACTCGTATAAAATTTGTGGATATAGATAGGGATGAAAGAGAAGAAATAGTAAAATTTATTTTTGCACAGGAAAGAAAAATGTTGCGAAAAGGAATGGTGTAGAACACTAGATGGGAAGTGGGGAAAATGCAAAAAAATGTTTTGATAATAGATGACTCTGCACTTATGAGAAGAAGGTTATCTGGTATAATAGACAGTGATAAAAGGTTTAAGGTAGTAGACATTGCAAGAAATGGGGAAGTAGCTATGTCGTTAATTTCAAAGAATCCCCAAAAATATGATATTATTATTTTAGATTTTTTCATGCCAGATAAAAATGGAGATGAAATCTTACGAGAGATAAATAAATTACATATAGATGCCTATGTGATTTTAATAAGTGGAGTTATAAAAAAAGATGCTATGGAAGTGATAGAGGCACTTGAGAATGGAGCATTTGATTTTGTAACAAAACCAACAGATATTGCTATGGCAAAAGATGCAGATTTTTCTGAAAGAATCATTCAATGTATAGAGTTGGCGGCGAGTGCACAGGACGAAGAAAGGGTAAGAAAAGCATCAAGAAAGATTGCACAAAAAGAGACGCCAATTTTTATAAATAAAAAAAGAGATGTAAAACAGAAAGGAAGTGTTCGAGGGGATAAGTTAGTTGCTCTTGCTTGTTCTACAGGAGGACCAAAAGCATTGCATCAGGTGATTCCTAAGTTGTCCAAGGCGTTGGATGCACCAATGATTATTGTACAACACATGCCGAAAGGATTCACAAATTCATTAGCTGTTCGTTTAAATGAAGTAAGTGAAATTAATGTAAAGGAAGCAGAGAATGGAGATGTATTAGAAAAGGGTATGGTCTATATTGCAAAGGGTGGAGCACAGCTTAGAGTGGCAGAATTTCAGGGGAAATATGTTTTAAAGCTTACAGATGAACCAGCAAGGAATGGATTGAGACCATGTGCTGATATTATGTATGAGTCTTTGTGCGAAAGTGAATTTAAAGAAATTATATGTGTGGTGTTAACTGGAATGGGCGCTGATGGCACAGAGGGAATTAAGAAACTAAGTAAAAATAACAATATTTACTCAATAGCACAAGATGCAGAAAGTTGCACAGTATATGGTATGCCAAAAGCTTTTTTTGAAAGTGGTTTAGTAGATGAGGTAAGACCAATACAAGATATTGCGAGAGCTATTGAGAAACGTGTGGGGGTGCGATAAGATGGATACAAGTCAATATTTGGAGATTTTCATCGATGAAACAAGGGAACATTTACAGAGTTTAAATGAACAGCTTTTAATTTTAGAGAAAGAGCCTGATAATAAAGAAACAATTAATGAAATTTTCCGTGCAGCACATTCATTAAAGGGAATGGCTGGAACCATGGGATATAAGAGAATGCAAAAGTTGACACATGATATGGAAAATGTATTCTCTGAAATAAGAAATGAAAAAATGACAGTACAGGCAAATTTAGTAGATGTACTATTTCGTGGCTTAGATGCTTTGGAGAATTATCTTGAAATAATTAGAAGCACAGGTGATGAAGGAACAGAGGATAATGCAGATATTATTAAAGATTTAAATGATATTTTAAATCAAGCTATGGGAAAAGAACCAATTTCTGAGAAAGAAGAAGTAAAAAAAGAAGTAAGCGAGGAAGTAAAATTAAATAGCGAAGACTCTGTTTTTAATGATATGAAGGTTGCAGATTTTGAACAAAATGCAATTCAAAAAGCAAGAAATGAGGGGCAGAATATATATGGCATACGTGTTGAGGTAAATGAAAATTGTATTTTAAAAGCTGCAAGAGCTTTCTTAGTATTTAAAGCACTAGAAGAATTAGGGGATGTAATCAAGTCTGTTCCGGATGTGCAAGACATAGAAGATGAAAGATTTGATTTGGAGTTCAAAGTTTTAATAATTACAAAAGAGTCTGCTGAGAAGGTTAAAGAGGCTGTTCTTAATATTTCGGAAATTAGTAAGGCAACAGTTGAAACATTTAATCTTGATACGCCAGTAGAGCAAAATGAAGAAAAATCAGAAGAGAATACTACAAGTAGCAGTACAGCAACAGCTACTGCGTCAGCAACAGCCACCGCACCTGCAGCTGCATCAGCATCGAAGAGTAAAGCGCCAGCAAAACAAGGTGCTAGTAAGCCGGTGGTAAATCGTTCTGTAAGAGTAGACATTGAGAAATTAGATGTATTAATGAACTTAGTTAGTGAATTAATTATTGCAAAAAATGGTTTGGTTTCTCTAAATGCTGGGGGAAATTCTTCAGATGGAAGAGGAAATGGTAATTTTAACGAGCAAATTGAATATTTAGAGCGAGTTACTACTAATTTGCATGAGTCAGTTATGAAAGTGCGAATGATGCCAATTGAAAGTGTTGTAAATAAATTCCCAAGAATGATCCGTGATTTAACAAAGAAATTAGACAAAAAGATGGAATTATATATGACAGGTGAAGAGACAGAGCTTGACCGTACAGTAATTGATGAAATAGGGGATCCATTGATGCATTTGTTAAGAAATTCGGCAGATCATGGTTTGGAAAGTAATGAAGAACGTATAAAGGCAGGAAAGCCGGAGGTTGGTTCTATATTCTTAGATGCATATCAGGATGGAAATAATGTTGTAATTGAAGTTAGAGATGATGGTAGAGGCATTGACGTAGAGAAAGTTAAGAATAAAGCTATAGAAAAGGAACAATTACAGAAGAACAGGCGGAAACTATGACAGAAAATGATATTATAAGCTTGTTGTTCAAACCTAGTTTTTCTACAGCAGAAAAAATCACAGATGTTTCAGGCCGAGGCGTAGGATTAGATGTTGTAAAAAATAAAATAGAAGGCCTTGGAGGTGATATAGAGTGTAAAACTGTACTTGGTGAAGGAACTACATTTACAATTCGCTTGCCACTTACATTAGCAATTATCACTGCTCTCATGGTTGAGTTAGGGGATGAGAAGTATGCGATTCCATTAGGAAGTATACAAACAATTGAAGACGTACCATGTTCAGATATTAAATATGTACAAACAAGAGAAGTGATCAATTTGCGTGGGAACGTAATACCTCTTATTCGTTTGGATAGTATTCTAGATGTTAAGCCAAGAGAGGAAAAACCGGAAAGTCTAACTGTTGTTATTGTCGCAAAAGGAGAAAAGCTTGCAGGGCTAGTGGTTGACAATTTAATAGGACAACAGGAAATAGTTATTAAATCTATTGGCAAATATATCAATAATAATAAGATAATTAGCGGTGCAACCATTCTCGGTGATGGTGAAGTTGCTTTGATTATTGATGCGAATACTTTAGTTTAAGGGGGATTGTATCATGGAAACTACAATTAATAAAGAGAATAATGATGTAAATACAAAAAATGTACTAGAAGGAAAACAGTACATAGTGGTAAAGTTAGGAACAGAGCAGTATGGGATAGATATTCAATATGTTGACAATATTGTCCGTATGCAAAATATTACTCGTGTACCTAAAGCACAGTCATACTTCAAAGGAGTCATTAATTTACGAGGCGAGATTATTCCGGTAATGAGTTTACGTTTGAAATTTGGTTTAGAGTCGGATGAATTTACCAATACTACAAGAATCATAATTATAAAATTAGAGGCACAGTCTACAGTAGGATTAATTGTAGATGAAGTAAAGGAAGTTGTTACATTAGGAGAAGAGGCTATTGAAAAACCAAGCTATAGCGAAAATGATGAAAAAGCAGCGTTTTTACAGGGAGTTGGAAAGCATGGTGAGGGATTAGTTTCACTTTTGAATATTGCTGGTGTAATTATTGAAAAGGAAAAGGAATAGCAAAAAAGTAAAAGGGATGTAAGAGGGCGATATCATGTCAAATCAAGAATCTTTTGAACAATTAAATGATTTAAATAATATGCGATATGATGTGTTACGCGAGATTGGAAATATAGGTGCGGGCAATGCTACTACGGCATTGTCCCAGCTTATTAATTCCCGTGTAGACATGACAGTGCCAAAAGTGGATTTGTTAAATTTTCAGGAGTTGGCAGATGTGGTGGGTTCAGCTGAGGATATAGTTGTTGGAATTTTATTTAATTTATCTGGCGATATTCAAGGGATGATGATGTTTATGATGGAATATACAGCAGCTCATCATTTGGTAAATTGTTTGACAGGAAAAGAAAAAGAAAATATGGAAGCTTTTACGGAATTTGATTTGTCAGCATTAAAAGAAATAGGGAATATAATTTCAGGAGCGTATTTGTCAGCTTTATCCACACTTATAAATTTGAACATAAAAGAATCAATACCATATATGTCTGTTGATATGGCAGGTGCGGTATTAAGTGTGCCGGCAATAGCTTTTGGTGAATTAGGAGACAAAGCATTATTAATTCAGTCAGAATTTAACCAAACAGATAAAAGTGTTTCAGGATTTTTTATTTTAATCCCAACAGAAGAATCTTATGGAAAAATTATGTCTTCATTAGGGGTGCAGGTGATATAAAGTGGAAAATATGATAAGAGTTGGTATGGCGGATTTAAAAATATGCTGTTCACCGGATGCAATTACTACTTTAGGTTTAGGTTCTTGTGTGGGGATAGTTTTGTATGATCCAATTGAAAAAATTGCAGGACTTGCACATGTAATGTTGCCGGATAGTACACAAATTGTTTGTAATGAAAATATAGCGAAATTTGCAGATACCGCTATTGATAGATTGTTACAAATTATGATAGAAAATGGAGCATCTAAGAACAGAATGATAGCGAAAATTGCTGGTGGAGCACAGATGTTTGCTTTTTCAAGTGAGAATCCTATGCTTTGTATAGGAAAGAGAAATGTGGAAGCCAGTAAGAATAAACTTGAAGAATTGGGGATAAGAATTGTTGCAGAGGATACGGGAGATTCCTATGGGCGCACAATAGAATTTTATCCTGAAACGGGAGAGCTTCTTATAAAGGCAGTGGGAAAAGAAAAGAAAATTATTTAATTGCCATTTTTAGATAAGTTGATGTAGCAGAGGAGAAATAATATGAAACTTAGATTTATACCTGCAGGGATTGCTTTGTCTGCAGGTGCTGTTACTTGTTTAATTTGTATAATGAAGAATTACGATGTTATATATAGCTTACAGGCTTTATTAATTGTGTTAATAATATTTTCGTATATAGGTTTTAAGTCGCAAAAAATAATTATGAATGTAATGCATGAGCAAAAGCAACAAGAGGAAGAGGCTATTCGATTAGCTGAATGGAAGGAAGCAGAACGCTTGCGTAAATTAGAAGAAGAAAAAAATAGCCAAGACCTTAGTGAAGAGGCAGAAGAGGATATAGAAGAAACAGAAAATGAACAAGATGAGTAATAATGGGGTTGGAGATGACTTCCTGATAAGTAAATTTGGAGGAAATGCATGAACGAAGAGAACAGAAATAAAATGTGGGAGGACTATGCTAAATCAAAAACTCCACAGTTAAGAGAACAGATTATAATCGAATATGCAGGTTTAGTAAAGATTGTAGCAGGAAGACTAAGCATGTATTTGGGATATACAGTTGAATATGATGATTTGGTTGGATATGGTACATTTGGTCTTATTGATGCCATTGACAAATTTGATTTGATGAAGGGGGTTAAATTTGAAACCTATGCCAGTTTA
>JAFQAU010000088.1 GCA_017399885.1 Lachnospiraceae bacterium | reverse complement strand
TATAAAGAAAAAGTAAATGTAGAGGAATTGATGGCGGATGTTACGTTGGCAAAGTTACAGAAGATTTTTCAATCTGTGATAAAGAAGCAAGTAGAAAAGTTAGATCCTATACGAAGCGAGTTTGGAAAGATTGAGAAAGAAGAGGTTACCCTATCAGACCGAATGTTATATATACAGAGGTATGCTACGAAGTATGGAAAAAATGCAAGATTCTCTTTTAGAAACCTATTAGAAGCACAGAGTAGTAAAGTGGAAACTATAGTTACATTTCTTGGTATCCTGGAATTAATGAAAATTGGTGTAATACAAATTGAGCAAGAAGAATTATTTGATGAAATTTATATAAATTTTACAGGAAAAGAAGTGGATTTATCGGATTGGGAATAGATGATTTGGAGGTAAGTATTTGTGGAATTAAAAAGACTTGAAGCTGTAATAGAATCTGTCCTATTTACCATGGGTGAATCGGTAGAATTAGAACGGATTGCATCAGTTATAGAACATGATGCAGAGACAACAAAACGTATTATTCATAATATGATGGATAAATACGAGGGAGAAGATCGGGGAATTCAAATTGTTGAATTAGAAGGATCCTATCAAATGTGTACCAAAACAGAGATGTATGATTCTTTGGTGCGAATTGCCCATATTCCTAAAAAACAAGTGCTTACAGATGTTTTATTGGAAACACTATCAATTATTGCCTATAAACAGCCGATTACTAAAGTTGAAATAGAAGGAATTAGAGGAGTAAAGTCTGATCATGCTGTAAATAAATTAGTTGAATATGATTTGGTAGAAGAGGTTGGAAGATTGGATGCACCTGGAAAACCTATTTTATTTGGAACGTCAGAAGAATTTTTACGAAGCTTTGGAATTGGTTCTATTGAAGAGTTACCGATTTTGAATCAAGAAAAGATAGAGAATTTTAAACAAGAAGCGGAAGAGGAAGTTCAGTTAAGTTTTCAATTTACAGATAACTAAAATTGTATGGGTTCATAGGCTTTAGGGGGGATTTTATGAGCCGTGAGGTAGAAATAAAATGGAAGATACCAGAAAGACCAGAGTGTTTTTTTGGACGAGATTTAGAGTTGTCCCAATTGGATTTTTTGCTAAATACAGATGTAAATGTTGTATTTGTACAAGGGATTGGTGGGATAGGAAAAAGTGATTTAGTTAAAAAATATGTATTGGACAATCGAAATAAGTATGAAACAATTATTTTTACACAATATGTATCTGATTTAAAGAGTTTGATAGCTAGCGATGTGGAAATTCCGTTAGAAAATTTTTGTAGAAATACACTAGATAATTTTAATATTGAAAGTGAAGAAGATTATTTTAAGAGAAAGTTTAAGATTTTAAAGGAAAAATTAACACCTAATATGCTGTTGGTTGTTGATAATTTCAATAATTCTGAAGATGAATTTTTAGAGGATTTCTTGAAATTAAATTGTAAAATTGTTTTTACTTCTCAATGTGATTGGAGAGGAAAGCATTATCCTGTGTTGGATGTAGAGGAAATAAAAAATATAGAAGATTGTAAGAGGATTTTCTATCATTATTACATTCCTCAACCGGAAGAAGAAAAGATTATAAGGGATATAATTGAGGTTGTTTCCAGACATACTTTTTCAATTGAGTGGATAGCAAAAAAACTTTCGGAAAAAATCATAAAACCAGAAGAAATATGTTATGTATTGAAAAATAAAATGCTTAATACAAATGAAAGACATGCGAATAGAGAAAATATATTCTTAAAGTTAGCAGAAGTATTTCATGTTGAGCGATTGTCTGAAGAAGAGAAGGAAATCTTAAGATTTCTATGCTTTGTACCATATACGGGAATTTCAAAGATGGAATTAGTGCAACGAGGTGGAAAAGGTGCCCACTCGGTTGTATTAAAATTATTACATAATAGCTGGATAAGACAGGTAACATTGGATGTTGTAACGTTGCATCCTGTAATAGCGGAAACTGTTGAAGTCGTATTAAAGCCAAGCTGGAATAATTGTAAACATTTTGTAGAGGGTATAAAAAACGATTTACAAGATGATGACAGAAGTATGGAATATATTGAAGAACTACTTGTTATAGCTGAAAATATGTTTAAAGGTTTAGGTATGGAAGATGAGGGAGCAGTTGACCTTATACAAGCAGTAAGCTATGTGTTTATGGAACGTTATAAGAAGTATGATATAGCGCTAGGTTTATTAAAGAAAGCTGTTATGGTAGAAGAAAAATATTTAGAACAGCTTCGAGCTAAGATGAGTTTATGTAAAAATCAAGATGCTATGGACGTTGCTTACAATGATATAAAGGGAAGAATTTACATAGAAGAAAAAAGAAAGTGTCAATTGAGTCGTAATATTGGATTGATGGAGTATCAGGTTGGTGATTATGAGAATGCTCTTGCAAGATTTATGAGTTTAAGTAAGCATCCGATGATTGATGTATATTGCGATATTGCACGTATCTACGAAAGTGTAAATGAATTTCAAAAGGCAATGCAATATGTAAAAGCTGGCATAAAGATGAAAGAAAAGCAGTATGGTTTTGGTAGCATAACATTAATAGAAAACTATATGTTGCTTGCAGAGATAAATTTTAAGTTACAAGATATAAAAGTAGCTTATCAATGGTTGGATAGGGCAAAGGAAATTGCAGAAATAAAAATGTCAACAGAAGAACAAGGAGATTTTTATTATAAGTACGCATTACTGTTAAAAAGAATGAATCGCGTAGAAGAAGCTTTAGAGTACGACCAGAAATCATTTATGATGAAGATGAGACAACATGGGGTTTATCATATTGAGGTTGCAAAGGCATATGGGGCTATGTCTGTAGACTATTATCGACTAGGTGATTATGTTAGTGTATTAGAATGTACCTTGCGTGAAATTTCTATAAGAAAAAAGATTAATCGTGTGAAAGTAAGATTATATTTAAGTGTGTCAAGAATTATGCATTTTGTGGATGCAAATCAATTAGAAAGCGAAACGCAGAAAGAATTGGATGCGTTTATGGCAGATTTTAATAGGATTGTAAAAGAGCATCCTGTGGAATGTGAAGAGATGATGCGACAGTAACAATATGGTTAGTTTTCTGTGAAAAAAGGTAATATTTTACTTGACAGATAAAAAAATTCTGATATAATCGTATTAGTGCTATTCAAAAAATACCCAAACAGTTGTATAGGCACAATACACAACTGGAGGGAGGTTAGGTGTGAGGCTATGTCAAATGTAATCGTAAAAGACAACGAGACTTTAGATAGTGCTTTACGCAGATTCAAAAGAAACTGTGCAAAAGCAGGGATTCAGCAAGAAATCCGTAAGAGAGAGCACTACGAAAAACCAAGCGTTAGACGTAAGAAAAAATCTGAAGCTGCTCGTAAACGTAAATTTTAATTAAATCTACTTTTAGTAGGAATGGTAGGCGGTTGCTCTTTTTGTTAAGAGTATATGTTGTCTATGTAAAATGAAAATATTAGTAGTGTTATAATTACAATGCCTTTGGTATGTTACCAAAGGCATTGTTTTTTTGCTTTATAGGAAAGCTCGTCCTATAAGGCCAAAAATTAAATATAACATATGGTATGAATTAATATATCCAGACCATATATTAGAAGAGAGAAGAAGCATAGGTGATGGAATAATGTTTCGTAGAAAAAATGTGAAAAAGAAAAATAATAAAGAATGGTGTAATAAAGAAAAAGTAAAAGATAAGGATAGGTATTCCTATTTAGAAAATCTATCAGGTACCTTTCACTTATCTGAGGACATATTGCTTGGAAGTGGAATGATAACAATTACTGGTAGTAAAAAATTAAGAATTGAAAATTATAAAGGGATTATTACGTATGCAGAAGAAAATATTGTTTTACAAATGCCGGAGGGGAAATTGGAAATATTAGGTAATAAATTGAATATAGATTATTGTACTGATGTGGAACTGCATGTGACAGGAATAATAAAACAAATGGAATTTTTATGTTAATAAGGAGTGTTTTAATGTGGAAAAGGTTAGTAGAGTGGAGCAAAGGATATGTAGAAATAGAATTGTATGGTCATATGCCTGAGCGTTTTATAAATTTGTGCAGAAATAAGAATATATTATTATGGGATGTTTCTGCAAAAAATGGAAGGTATAGGGGGAAAATGCTCTTAAATGATTATTGGAATATAAGAAAAATTGCTAAGAAGACTCATACTATTCCTATGATATACGGGAGAAGAGGTTTTCCTTTTATGGAAAAACGTATATGGAACAGAAAAGGGATGATCTTAGGGTTTATAACAGGTATCAGCATTGTGTATTTATTAAGCTTGCGTGTTTGGAATATTTCCTTTGATGGACAATCTTTATATACAGAAGAAAGGTTATTAGAATATTTGAAAACGATACAGGTTCAAGTGGGAATGAAAACTAAAGAAGTAGATTGTCAAAAAATAGAAGAGAAAATAAGACTGGAATATAAAGATATAGGATGGGTTTCAGCTGAATTATCAGGGACAAAACTGCATATTGCAATGGTGGAAACTAATATGCCGGTTCCCTATGAAAAAAAAGAGGGTGGATACCATTTAATTGCAAGTCACAATGGTACAGTAAAAAAAATTATAACGAGAGCCGGGACACCTAGGGTTAATGTTGGTGATGAGGTAAAAAAAGGGGATATATTAATAGCAGGAATTATTGAATATAGGGATGATAGTGATTCTATAGTGAAAAAAGAAAAACTATGTGCAGATGGCGACATTATATTAGAAACTGTATATTCGTACAAAGATAGTTGTAAAATATCTTATACAGGGAAAAAATATACAGGAAGTCAGAAAAAAATATTAGAAATTAAAGTAGGAAGTAATAATTTTTTTCTAACAAACCCATTTAACCCTTTTAATACACAGAAGAAGTATGATATAATTGCTAACGAACAGAATCTTTCTTTGACAAAATCATTTTGTATACCAATTTCCTATAAAACAAAGGTTATGCGTGAATATGAGGATGTACAGAAGCGGTACACAAAAGAGCAAGGGAAGGATGTCTTAAATTCTAGATTTAAAGAATATATAAGCAAAATAAAGGAAAATGGTGCGGTTATTATTGAAAATAGAGTGAAATTTCTAATAGAAAAAGGAGAATATTTAGCACAAGGTAAACTTGTGGTTACAGAACCCGCAAGGGAATACCAGAGAGTGGACGAAAGTGAATGGAGGATGGAAGAATCAAATGAGTTTAATGGAGCTAATGATTGAAGTACCAATGGAACATGAGCAGAATGTTTGTGGACAGCTTGATAAGCATATAAAAATGATAGAAAGAGCATTAAATGTGACAGTGGTAGCAAGAAATGGGCAATTGAAGCTTATAGGCGACAATCATAAAGTTTTGCAAGCGCAGAATATATTAGAAAATTTGATAGAGCTGTCAAAAAGAGATAATGTTATTACAGAACAGAATGTGAGGTATGCCCTATCATTGTCAATGGAGGAAAAAACGGAAGCCATAGTGGAAATAGATTCAAATATCATTTGTCATACTATAAAAGGGACACCTATAAAACCTAAGACAATTGGACAGAAAAATTATATAGAACAGATTCGAAAGAAAATGATTGTATTTGGAATTGGGCCGGCAGGTACAGGAAAGACATATCTTGCAATGGCAATGGCAATACATGCTTTTAAAAATGATGAAGTGAATAAAATTATATTAACAAGACCTGCTATTGAAGCTGGAGAAAAATTAGGATTTTTACCCGGAGACTTGCAAAGTAAGGTAGATCCTTATTTAAGGCCTTTATATGATGCGTTATACCAGATTATGGGGGCAGAAAGTTATTTGAAAAATGTAGAGAAAGGACTAATTGAAGTAGCACCTCTCGCTTACATGAGAGGAAGAACATTAGATAATTCATTTATTATTTTGGATGAGGCGCAGAATACCACACCTGCACAAATGAAAATGTTTTTAACTCGTATTGGTTTTGGTTCAAAAGTAATTATTACAGGAGATTTGACCCAAAAGGACCTGCCAAGGGATGCAAAATCAGGGTTGGAAGAGGCAATTAAGGTGCTTGGAAAAATAGAAGATATTGGATTTTCGTACTTAACAAGCCAAGATGTGGTTCGACATCCATTAGTACAAAAGATTGTAAAAGCCTATGATGATTACGAAGAGAAAAAAGAAAAAAATAAAAAGAATAAAGGAAGAGCAAATGATTACAAGGGAGATAAAAAAACAAAAAAATACGGAAGTAGATTTACAAAATGAAAAAAAAGTTAATAAATTCTATCTGAAGTTTTTTTCTTTTTTGCGAGTGTATTTTTTCTTTCTTTTATTATTTGTTATTGTAGGAATAGGGAAAATACAAAAAATGGACTTTCTGTCAGGAAGTAAGATTTTTGTGGTTGGAATTGTTGTTACAACCTTGTTTACAACAGTGTTACAATATACTTTTGAGAAAGGATTGAAAAACCTACCAAGAAAGGAACACAAAAAACGTTATATAAGTTCGGTTATCTTGCTTGGTATAGTGTATACATTGGCTGTTGGGATGGTTTTTCTTTCTAGTATAATTTCCGTAAAGTGTTTATGGATGCTTGGTGGAATGATATTAGGGATTGTTTTAAATTCTTATTATGGAATCGTATTGCTGACATTTACCAATTTCTTTTATTGTTTTACAATAAATATGGACCTGGAATTCTTTGCTATATATTTTTTTCTAAGTGTTGGATTATGTTTGTTATCTCCCTATCTAAGGCAGATATCTACAATAGGATACGTTGTAGTTATAGGGGTTTTAGGAAATTGTATAGCATTAATTTTATATAAAAATTTTAATTTGACCCTATTATTTACTATAGATAGTTTGCTTGATATATTATCTATTTTTTTTGTGATTGTAGCTGCCGCTTTTGTGTCATGGGTGTATAAATCTTATTGTGCTAGTGGAGATTTTTCTTTTATTCGTACAGATGTTTATAGTTTTTTTAAGGAAGAAGAAGCACATTGGGATCAGGAAAAGATGATAACAATAGAAAAGTTAACAAAGAATACAATGCAATCAGAAACAGAACGCCACTTGAAAGAGATGCAAAATGAGAAGTATGCATTGCTTCAACAGCTAAAGAAACAAAAACCGGAAGTTTTTTCACATAGTAAACAAGTGGCTTTTGTGGGACAAGAAATAGCGGAGAGACTAAAAATAGACAAGCAATTGGTGTATGTTGCCGGATTATATCACGAGATTGGAAGATTGAAGAAGGGAAATTATGTGGAAGAAGGAATTTTATTAGGGCTAGAACATAAATTCCCTTCTCAGGTAACAAGGTTGATAGAAGAACATAATATTAAACATAAGGTTCCTACTTCAAAAGAGGCGGCTGTTTTAATGTTGACGGATAGTGTGGTGTTTATGAAGGAGCAGATCAAGAAAAATCCAGAGAAATATAGTAAATTACCATTAGAATATTTGAAAGGAATTTTTAAGATGCGTTATGAAAGTGGGGCACTGGATCAAAGTGGGCTAACCATTCAGGAGCTTCGTGTGATTGAAAAGTATTTCCAAGATTTCTTATAGGAAAGGAAGAAAAAGATGACATATCATTTTGAGTATGAAGCAGAAGAAAAATTAGATTTTGATTACGAAGGTTTAATAAAGAGAGTAATTGAACAGGTGTTGGATTATGAAAAATGTCCTTATGAGTCAGAGATAAATATAGTTCTCACAAACAATGAGGAGATAGCTTTGATTAATGGAGAATTTAGGAATATTGAGAAGGAAACAGATGTATTATCATTCCCTATGTTGTCTTATGATAGACCAGGGGATTTTTCGGGTATAGAGGAGGAACAAGGGCTTTTACATCCGGAGACAGGCGAATTATTGCTTGGAGATATTATGGTTTCAGTTGAAAAAGTTATGGAGCAAGCAAAGGAATATGGGCATTCTGTAGAAAGAGAATTAGGATTTTTAATTGCACATAGTGTTTTGCATTTGTGTGGATATGACCATATAGAAGCAGAAGAGCGAGACGTGATGGAGAGAAAACAGCGAGAAATTATGGATTTGCTTGGCTTAGTCAGATAGTCATAGGGTATTGTCTAAATAATTGGAAGGAACAAGGAAATACTATGGAAAATCAAAAGAAAAAAACGAATGATATATTGAAGCAAGGTACAATTCTAGCAGCTGCTTCTATTTTGGTTCGATTAATAGGTATGGTGTATCGAATTCCTTTGGGAAATCAATTAGGAGAGGTAGGAAATGGTTATTACAGTATTGCATATTCTATTTATAGTTTGGCATTAATTATATCATCCTATGGGTTGCCGTTGGCTGTTTCTAAAATGGTAGCTGATAAGAATACAAAAAAAGAATATAAAAATTCCTATAAAATATTTAAAAATTCCTTATTATTTTCTATTATAGTAGGTGCTTTGGTTGGAGGAATCATATTTTTTGGAGCGGATTTTTTTGCAGGATTAATGAAATCTCCAGGTTCAGTAAAACCATTAAAAGTGCTTGCTCCCACTATTTTTTGTGTGGCAATGTTAGGCGTTTTTCGTGGATTTTTTCAAGGGCAAAATACCATGGTTCCAACTGCTGTGTCTCAAATTTTAGAGCAGATTGTGAACGCAGTAGTAAGTATTGTGGCGGCATATTATTTTATGAAAGCGCAAAGTGGAGATACAGAAAAAGCGATTTATGGTGCAACAGGTAGTACACTTGGAACTTTTTCCGGTGCAGCCATAGCTTTTGTATTTTTTATAGGAGTATTCTTTTTGAATCTGCCTATTTTAAAGAAGAAAATGAAAAGAGATAAACATCCTATGGATGATAATATGGATATATACAGAATACTATTTGCAACCATAATACCGGTTATTTTAAGTCAGACAGTATACCAGTTAAGTGGAATTGTAGATCAATTTTTATTTGGAAATATTATGGCCACAAAAAATATGTCTGAACAAGTAAGGACTGCTATGTTAGGTGTATATAGTGCGCAATATTCTGTATTGGTAAGTGTACCATTAGGAATATCTACAGCTATGGGAACTTCTATGATTCCAAGTATTGTATCCTCGGTTACAAAGAATGATTTCCATGAGGTAAGACACAAAATAAAATCAGTGGTGAAGTTTAATATGTTAATAGCCTTTCCTTCAGCAGTGGGGTTGGCAGTATTAGGGAGACCTATTATTGCTATGTTATTTCCTAATTTGATTACCTATCAAGGAGTAGCCAGCTCCATATTATTATATGGATCAAGTGCAATCATTTTTTATGCATTGTCTACCGTGACTTCTGGAGTTTTGCAGGCTATTAATCAAATGCGTTTGCCTGTGATTCATTCGGCTATATCCTTAATAATACACGTTATATTGGTTGTTTTTCTGTTGAAATTTACCAATATTGGAATCTATGCTTTGGTAATTGGAAATGTGACATTTCCGTTGGTTGTTTGTATATTAAATTGGATTGCGGTGGGAAGGCATGTAAATTATAATCAGGAAATAAAGAAGACCTTTTTACTTCCTTGTTGTAGTTCATTGATAATGGGCATCATATGTATTTTAGTTTACAAGGTATTTTTTATGATTCTAAATGGAATGATAGGAAGCTATGTAAGCAATTTGATAGCCACAGTACTTGCAGTAGGAATTGGTGTTTTGGTGTATTTTGTTGCATTACTATTATTAAAAACCATGGATGAAGAAGAATTAAAAGATATGCCAATGGGAAGAACCTTGTATGAAATTGGACACAAATTTCATATAATTTAGTTTAGGATAAAAGGTATATTTTACAAAAAAATGGACATCCTTTTTTTAGAAAAGGAGTATGTCTGCTGATGCAGACACTTTCATAGAAAAAAGGATGGAAAATTTTATGGAAAATATAGTGTATCGTTTTGTTTCTGTCATTAGTTGTTTGTGCATAATATTTTCATATGCTTATTATAAAAGTTATAGTGACTCATATGAAAAAAATCAAATTAGTCAGAAAGTAAAGGAAGAGGCAGTGAGAGAGACTGCATTGCCAGTAGAAAATAAAGAAAATATTATCGTGAAGCCTGGTGCCAGCTGTGTCTATGAGATATATTATGCGGATACAGGAGAAACACTAAGGGAAGAAGGTTATGTAAGTTCACAGTTTGTAGCTTTAAAAAGAAAGGATATCCTGTCTTATTTGGAGGACTATATGAAGGATATTCCAGAAGAGGAAAAGGAAAAGGGGTTGGTTTCGTATAAATTAATATCTTTTTCCAGTGATGCCATTAGATTTCAGAAAGTATATAGCTCTAAAAATATAAACTGTGCTTACTGTTTGGTGTTGGAAAATAATATGGTTGTTGTATATAATGGAAATATGAGTGAAATATGTGAGTATACAGGAATCAATGCAAAGGAATTAAGCATAGAAGAGCAGAAAAAGCTTAGTGAAGGGATAAAAGTAAAAGATGAAGCTGAATTGTACAGTATATTAGAGGATTATTCCAGTTAGTTCTTGCATGATGAATGTTTATGGTATCAAAGATAGATGTAGAGTATTTTTGATAATAAAGTGAATTTTGGAGTAACAGTTTAGGTAGGTCTGCACACTTATGGTGCTGAGCGTAAGAAAAAGTATAACGATAATAGAATTGGACAATTTTAAGTAAGAAACTTGCTCAATCCTATGGCAGTCTAGCATCTGGCCAAACGGTTATACTTAGGAAGAGTAAAACGGAGGAAAAAATGAAAAAAGAGACTTTGAAAAGTATAAAAGAAAGAAGAAGTATTAAAGCATATTTGCCAGAACAGATTAAGGAAGAAGAATTAGATTTGATTCTAGAAGCGGGAACCTATGCAGCCAATGGAAGAAGTTTACAATCTGCAAAAATGGTAGTAGTTCAGGATAAGGAAACTAGAGATTTATTATCTAGATTAAATGCACAGGTTATGGGAACAGATAAAGATCCATTTTATGGAGCGCCTACGGTAGTGGTAGTTTTTGCAGATAGTAATTGTCACACATATGTAGAAGATGGCTCTCTGGTTATGGGTAATTTAATGTTAGGTGCTTATGCTGTGGGTGTGGGTTCTTGTTGGATACACCGTGCCAGACAAGTATTTCAATTACCAGAAGGAAAAGAATTGATGAAAAAATGGGGACTGGATGAAAGTTATGTTGGGGTTGGCAATTGTATCCTGGGATATACAAAAGGTGATATACCACAAGCAAAGCCTAGAAAAATTGATTATATTTTGAAGGTATAATAGAAAAATAGTAACAGTTACCCCACGGCTAAACTGTTACGAAAAATATTGTGGCTGTGAATCTGTTGTTAATTGTTGACTAGTGAATTTTAATGATGGTTAATATTGCATAACAATTCATCTTATTGGTTGGATTGTTACATTAATAGGAGGATAAAGAAAGGTGGAGAAAGATGGCAGTGGATAGGGAAGTGATAATTGTAGGGGGAGGTGCTTCGGGCTTATGTGCTGCCATTATTTGTGCCAGAGAAAATAAAAAGGTATTAGTTATAGAGCACAAGGAACGGGTTGGAAAGAAATTGCTGGCAACAGGAAATGGAAAGTGTAATTATACCAATTTAAAATGTATAGAAGGTAGCTATCGAGGAGAAGACCCTAAATTTGCAGAGTATGCCCTAACTACCTTTGGGCCTAAAGAGTCTATTGCTTTTTTTGAGGAACTAGGAATTTATCCAAAGGAGAAAAATGGATATATATATCCCAATTCAGGACAGGCATCATCTGTAGTAGAGGTTTTGGAGTTAACAGCCAAATATTTTGGTGTTGAGATAATTTGTAAAGAAGAGATACAGGAAATTGTTCCGGGAAAAAATAGCATATTACTAAAGGGTGTATTAAATGAATACAGAGGAAAACAAATTATCCTTGCAACAGGTGGACAAGTTTCTGCAAAGCTTGGATCTGATGGTAGTGGTTATAAGTTGGCAAAACAGTTGGGGCATAACATTATAAAGCCTGTTCCTGCTTTGATAGGATTAAAATGTAAGGAAAAATACTATAAGGAATTGGCAGGAGTGAGAACGGAAGCACAGGTTTCTTTATACATAGAAAATGATAAAAATGTAGTTGCTTGTGACGAGGGAGAACTACAACTAACCAATTATGGGATTTCCGGAATTCCAGTATTTCAAATTAGCCGTTTTGCGGCAAGGGCAATAAAAGAAAGAAAAAACGTAAAGGTTCATATTGATTTTATGCCTGGAATGGATGGAAAACAGTTAGAAGGGCTCATAATAAAACGTTTTAAAATGAAAGGAAGAACTGCACAGGAAGCCATGATTGGGTTGTTAAATAAAAAATTAGTTGATGTACTATTAAGTGAGAGTGGTATTTCTTTAAAAATGGATGCTAATAAAATAGGCATTTTCCAGATTCATAAGCTTGTGAATTGTATAAAAAATACTTGTTCTATTGTAGTTGATACCAATGGTTTTGAAAATGCACAGGTTACCGCAGGTGGTGTTTCCACAAAAGAAATATCTGAAAAGACAATGGAATCAAAACTTGTAAGAGGAGTTTACATGATTGGAGAACTTCTAGATATTGATGCAATCTGTGGAGGATATAACTTGCAATGGTGTTGGAGTTCAGCGTATGTAGCAGCAAAGGCAATAATAGGAAGCAGATAGGAGTAAATAATTGTTAAGAATTACACAATTGAAAATAAATATAAATAAATTTTATAAAGAAAATAAAGAAAAGATAGAATCCTATGGTTGGAAAAAAATATATGGAGAAAAAGAGGTTGCATTGGTTAAAAACCGTTTTTGTAAAATTTTTCGATGCAAACCAGAGGATATAAAAAAGTTTAATATTGTAAAGTGTTCAATAGATGCAAGAAAAAAACAGGAAATATACTATAATTATTGTATTGAGGTAGAACTACCTACTAAAATAGAAAAAAACATATTAAATAAAGAAAAACAAAATAGAGTAACAAAGAGTAAAAGGGTGCATTACTGTCCTGTAAATTCAGGAAAAATAAATATGATTCACAGACCGGTAATCGTAGGATTTGGACCAGCGGGAATGTTTTGTGCATTATCTCTTGCCAGAGCTGGCTTTATGCCAATTGTATTGGAACAAGGACAGCAGGTAGAGAAAAGAAAAGAGCAGGTAGAAAAATTTTGGGCTGGAGAAGAATTAGATTTATATAGCAATGTTCAATTTGGAGAAGGTGGAGCCGGAACATTCTCAGATGGGAAATTAAACACTTTGGTAAAGGATGTATCAGGAAGAAATCAAAAAGTTTTAGAAATGTTTGTGGAACATGGTGCGCCTAAAGAGATACTGTACATGCAAAAGCCTCATATTGGAACAGATCGTTTATGTGAGATAGTAAAATCTATACGTGAAGAAATTATTGCCTTGGGTGGAGAGGTTCGTTTCGAATCCAAGGTAACAGATTTACGAATAGAAAATAAAAAGGTTACAGGACTAGAATGGAATCATGAGTATTGGATGGATGTAGAAGTTTTAGTACTTGCAATTGGACATAGTGCAAGAGAGACCTTTCATCAGCTTTATACAAAAGGGATTTCTATGGAACAAAAGCCTTTTGCTATTGGGGTAAGAATTGAGCATAAACAGGAAATGATAGATAAAAACCAATATGGAGATTTGGCAGGAATTTTACCAGCAGCAGATTATAAGCTCACTTACCAGTCATCTAATGGGAGAAGTTTATTTTCCTTTTGCATGTGTCCAGGAGGTTATGTAGTAAATGCATCTTCCGAAAGGGAACATTTGGTGGTAAATGGTATGAGTAATTATGCCCGCGATGAGGAAAATGCCAATAGTGCATTAGTTGTAAATATTAATCCGGAAGATCTTGGAAGTGATTTTGTTTTGGCAGGAATAGAATTTCAGCGGAAATGGGAAAGACTTGCCTATCAATGTGGAAAAGGAAAAATACCGGTACAGTTATGGAAAGACTTTAAGAATAAGAGAATAAGTAAAGAATATGGTGATATAAAACACAATATAAAAGGATTAACCACATTTGGAAATTTATGGGATTGTTTGCCGCAATATGTATGTGAGACATTGTTAGAGGGAATAAGCTATTTTGGAGAAAAGATAAAAGGATATGATAGGGAAGATGCTTTAATGTCAGGAGTAGAAACAAGAACTTCGTCCCCTGTTAGAATACTACGAGGAGAAAAATTGGAAAGTAACATAGAAGGAATATATCCTTGTGGAGAAGGAGCTGGCTATGCAGGTGGAATTACCTCGGCTGCCATGGATGGACTTAAAATTTTTGAGGCAATAATAACAAAATACCAAAAACCTAATAATTAAAGGAAGGATACAAATATGGACAGATTGTTTATAAGAGATAAAAAGCGGATTGTAGTAAAAATAGGTACTTCAACAATTACTCATGAAGAAACCGGTGCATTAAATTTAGTTAAAATGGAAAAGCTGGTGCGTTTACTTACAGATTTAAGAAATCAAGGAAAAGAAGTTGTAGTTGTTTCTTCCGGGGCAATTGGTGTGGGAAGAAAGGCAATGGGAATTAAAGAAAAACCAAAGAAAATGTCAGTAAAACAGGCTTGTGCAGCTATAGGACAGGCA
Source organism: Lachnospiraceae bacterium (assembly GCA_017399885.1). Taxonomy (GTDB): domain Bacteria; phylum Bacillota; class Clostridia; order Lachnospirales; family Lachnospiraceae; genus CAG-411. The sequence continues at coordinate 1,416 of JAFQAU010000088.1, read as the reverse complement.
CGACTTATGATGGTATATCAAAAATTGTTTGGGGAATATAATCAGGTTACGGCACAGGTGCTTATGACAAAATATACAATGATAAATGACATAAGTAGAAAAAATGCGCAGAATACTTTTAGGGAACTGCTAAGTATGGGGGTTATTCCTATTGTAAATGAAAATGATACGGTATCAACAGATGAAATGGAATATGGGAATTTCGGTGATAATGATACTTTGTCAGCCATTGTAGCAGCATTAATAGGTGCAGATTTACTTATTTTATTGTCTGATATAGATGGTTTGTATACCGATGATCCAAATGTGAATCCAGACGCAAAATTTGTTGAGTATGTAGATGAAATTGATGAGAAATTAGAAAATATGGGAAAAGGTGTAACAAGTTCTGTTGGAACGGGAGGAATGGCAACAAAAATATCAGCAGCCAAAATAGCAAATGATTCAGGCTGTGATATGATTATTGCCAATGGTGAAAATATAGGAATTATACACAATATTATGCAAGGGGAAAAAATTGGTACTATTTTCAAGGCACATAAGATCAATAACTTTTGTTTAATGGATTATATTACCACCCCACAGTATCAGGAAAATAAGAAAAAAGGAGAAAAATATGATAGAGAAAAAAATTGCAAGAATTAATGAATTATATCACAAGTCTAAAGAAGAAGGACTTACAGCTGAGGAAAAGATGGAGCAGGCACAGCTTCGACAAGAATACATACAAGCTATTCGAACAAATTTAAGAAGTACATTAGACAATGTTTCTGTTTTAAATCCTGATGGAACAGTAACAGATTTGAAGGATGTTCCAAGGAAGAAAAAATAGTATGGAAAAAAAGAATGAAATACGCAGACAGGTTCGGGAACGAAAAAGAAAAATGTGTAAACAGGATATAGAAGCCCTTAGTAGAGAGATTATCTGTCATATGGAAAGTACAAAAGAATTTAGAGAAGCTGGATTCCTGTATTTGTATGTTTCATATAATCAAGAAGTAGATACCAGAGGGTGGATAGAATCCTTATTAAAAGCACAGAGAAGAATTGCTGTACCAAAAGTAGTTGAAAAAGAAATAAAGTTTTATGAACTAACAAATATGGCACAGTTAAGAAAAGGTTACCAAGGTATTTTGGAGCCAGTATCGGATATCTGTGTGGATGGGGAACCTGGTGTAATGATATTGCCAGGATTAGCGTTTGATAAAAAAATGCATAGATGTGGTTATGGCGGGGGTTTTTATGATTCCTATTTACATAAGTACAGAGATGCAAAAATAAAAAAAATTGGTTTTGCCTTTAGTTTTCAAATGTATGAGGATATCCCTTATGAGGAACACGATGTGTTATTAGATGGAATTATAACGGAAAAAGGTTATTTTTGTGATGGTTCGTACTAATTTTTTAAACCGTATC
>JAFQAU010000087.1 GCA_017399885.1 Lachnospiraceae bacterium | reverse complement strand
TATCGTCTGCTTGTGTTTGTCTGACACGGACTCCATCTGCAAATTGTTATCTTATTGTTGTGCAATTTGACAAGTGCAATTTAGGTTATGTGCTTTTGACACCCTAATCCTATAAAGCAAAAAAGTAACAGTTTAGCCGGATGACTAAACTGTTACCAGATAACATCTATTTTATTTTTTTCTTTTTCCTCTATAAATTATATCTTCTCTTCCCGGACCATTAGACACCATTGTAACTGGTACACCAATCTCAGCTTCAATAAATTCAATGTACTTTTTACAATTTTCTGGTAATTCATCATAATTACGTATGCCTTTGATCTCTTGTTTCCAACCTGGCAATACTTTATATACCGGTTTCGCCTTCTTTAGGTCTTTCGTTGTTGGGAAATCTTTTGTAACCTTTCCGTCAATCTCATAACCTACACAAACAGGCAACTCATCCAAATAACCTAATACATCAAGCACTGTAAAGGCAATCTCAGTTGCTCCCTGTACACGACATCCATAACGTGATGCTACACAGTCGAACCATCCCATACGTCTTGGTCTACCTGTAGTTGCACCATATTCTCCACCATCTCCTCCACGCTTTCTTAATTCATCAGCTTCCTCACCAAAGATTTCACTAACAAACTCACCTGCTCCAACTGCACTTGAATATGCCTTTACAACCACAACAATATCTTTTATCTCATATGGCGGAATACCTGCTCCTATAGCTCCATAGGCCGCCAAAGTAGAGGAAGATGTAACCATTGGATAAATACCAAAATCCGGATCTTTTAGAGAACCCAATTGACCTTCCAATAAAATATTCTTTCCTTCTGCAATGGCATCATGCAAGAATTGACTCGTATCGCACACGAATGGTTCCACCATCGCTTTATATTCCATCAAGGTATTATACAATTCTTCTGTATCTATCAAAGGCTTATGATACAAATGCTCTAAGATTACATTCTTCTGTGCACAAACCCTATCTATTTTTTCTTTAAGTATGGCTTCCTCTTCAAACAACTCAGAAACCTGAAATCCTATCTTTGCATATTTATCAGAATAGAATGGTGCAATCCCTGATTTTGTAGAACCAAATGATTTACCAGCCAATCTTTCTTCTTCATACTGGTCAAATAATTTATGATATGGCATTACTATCTGTGCTCTGTCAGACACATAAAGCTTAGGCTTTGGAACGCCCTTTTCAACAAGATCATTTACCTCACGTACCAAATCTGGAATATTTAATGCCACACCATTTCCAATAATACTGGTTGTATGGTCATAAAACACACCTGATGGTAATAAGTGCAATGCAAACTTACCATAATTATTTATAATTGTATGTCCTGCATTACTTCCTCCTTGGAATCTTACAATTATGTCTGATTCCTGACCAAGCATATCTGTAATTTTACCTTTACCTTCGTCACCCCAATTGGCTCCTACTATTGCTGTTACCATATGTATCCTTCCTCCTGAATTGTATGCCTACCTAATTATAGACTTTCTATGGTTATCTTTACAAACCACTCCTAATTTTACTACATTCTTAAAAATAAGTAAAGTTTGTTTTTTATTTTTATTATCTCAGTTGTAACAGTTCAGCCGTGGACTGACCTGTTGCAAGTACAATATTATATAATTTGTTTAATGAACAAATCCTTTTCTTTTACTAAATCTATAAATTCATCACCAACCTTAACTAGTGGCTTAGATAAATTGTTTTTTTGTATACTTACAACTTCCCCTATTCTGCCATCTGACAATCTAACAGAAGAATTTATATAAGAATATGCTGTTTTTTCCATAAACAATAGAATTAATCCTGGATCGTATTTCTGTAATCCCTCTTTTTCCCATATATCTAAAACCTCAAAAGGACACATTCCTTTACGATAAGATCGATCCGCTGTCATAGCATCATACACATCTGCAATAGAAACGATTTTGCTCCAATAATCTATCTTATCTGCCACAAGTCCGGATGGATAACCCGAACCATCACATCTTTCATGATGCATCAACGCCGATAATTTTATACGCTCATCTATATTCTTATTCTTTAAAATTTCATATCCCAATTTAGGATGTTCTTTTATCAGATCAAACTCTTCTTTTGTAAGTTTTCCCGGTTTAGAGATTATCTTATGGGATATTTGTATTTTCCCTATATCATGTAACAATCCACACATAGCAAGATTATATGTATCCTCAGAAGAGAACCTTAACCATTCCCCCATTAAATGACATAACAAAGCTACACTAATACTATGTGCATATGTTACATCATCATACTCACGCATACAATTCATCATATCCATTACATGCAAGCTACTGTGCCCATGTCGAACCATTGTACTCACTTGACTAAGCAAGGCTTCCATTGCACCAATTTCACTATCTTCCAATATTTTTTTAAAGGTTTTCTTTAGACCATTTATAGATTCTTCAAAATCCTTTTTAAATGCCATGAACTCTTCTGTTTGCTTTATTCTTTCTCTATGTTCATAACGATCTTTCGCACTAATTTCGTCTTCTTTTTTATATACACTTATATGAAAGATTCCGTGCTGCTTTATTTTTTCAATAATAGCCAAATTGAGTACTGTGTCACAAGTAACAATTAATTCATTCTTATGATTGTAAAGGTCTTCCGCCAATATCATACCATCTTCCACATATATAATCTGTATATGAATTATCTCCATTGCGTGACCTCCCATTCCTTTATTACATGTTCCATATATAGCCATAGGTTTGTGCTATGACACTTTTCAGATAGTCTGCACCCTTGACGGAACTGTTATATTTATTCTTACTCGTAACAATTCAACCAAGTAGCTAAACTGTTACTTTTACTCTAATGTACTTTACATAAATATATCGACATTTTTTCCTTTTTATTTAATAGCTATTACCCCTAAATCCCCTATTAATAATACCAATCTATAAATACCTATAGCTTATATGATTAATGGCTATGCCTTTTTGCAAACAGTCTTACAAAATGACACAGCCATTTGTTAACAATTATAATTACATCTATTTCTGTTAAGCTAAATCCTTAGGCCTTAGTTTTATACATTTATTTCTGCTGTCAATCCTAGTAATTCTTTATTTTCCTCTAATACAGGATTAATTACGTCACGAATAAACTCCTCAACCTGTTCCTCTGAACGACCAGTATACTTTGTTGGATCCATTGTTTTTTGCAATTCCTCTAATGTCATATTGAATGCAGGATCAGCTGCAATTAGCTCAAGTAAATTATTATCAAGCCCTTCTTCTTTCACGTTCTTTCCTGCTTGCATAGACAATAAGCGAATCTTTTCATGTAATTCCTGACGATCTCCTCCTGCTTTTACAGCGTCCATCATAATATTCTCTGTTGCCATAAATGGCAATTCTGACATTAATCTCTTCTCAATTACTTTTGGATATACTACTAACCCATCTACTACATTTAAGTACAAATCCAAAATACCATCAATTGCCAAGAATGCTTCCGGTACACTTAATCTCTTATTTGCTGAGTCATCTAATGTTCTTTCAAACCACTGTGTTGCTGAAGTAATTGCCGGATTCATAGCATCTACCATAACAAATCTTGCTAATGATGCAATTCTTTCACTACGCATTGGATTTCTTTTATAAGCCATAGCTGATGAACCAATCTGATTCTTTTCAAAAGGTTCCTCTACTTCCTTCAAATGTTGTAATAAACGTATATCATTTGAGAATTTATGTGCACTTGCTGCAATTCCTGCTAAAACATTTACTACTCTTGTATCTAGTTTTCTAGAATATGTTTGTCCTGAAACCGGAAAAGTTTCTTTAAATCCCATTTTTTGTGCAATAAGCTTATCTACCTGTTGAATTTTCTCTGTATCTCCATCAAATAATTCTTTAAAGCTTGCTTGTGTTCCTGTAGTTCCTTTGCAGCCTAATAATTTCATATTATCTAGTACATAATCTACGTCTTCTAAATCCATCTTTAATTCCATTAACCACAATGCTGCTCTTTTACCAACTGTTGTTGGCTGTGCAGGTTGAAAATGCGTAAACGCTAAAGTTGGAAGGCCTTTGTATTCCATAGCAAACTTAGAAAGTTCATTTATGATATTTACCAATTTCTTTTTTACTAATTTTAATGCTTCTGTCATGATAATAACATCTGTATTATCACCAACATAACAAGATGTTGCTCCTAAATGAATAATTCCCTTTGCTTTTGGACATTGAGTACCGTAAGCATATACATGTGACATTACATCATGACGCACCAACTTTTCTCTTTCCTTTGCAACCTCATAATTAATATCATCTTGGTGTTCCTTTAACTCATCAATTTGCTCTTGAGTTATATTCAATCCCAACTCATATTCTGCTTCTGCTAAAGCAATCCATAGCTTTCTCCATGTTTTGAATTTCATGTCCTGTGAAAAAATGTATTGCATATCCTTGCTGGCATATCTTTCTGATAATGGACTTGTATATCTGTCTGTACTCATTATAATTTTCTCCTTTCGAACAATCAAAAGTGGACAACAAAGCTTAACCTCTTGTCCACTATATTTACGTAAATTTATATCCTTTCACTTAACCGCTGGTCCTTTTTGTCGCTCTGTTACATTATAATTTCGCATATAACCAAGCAAAACCAGCCTAATAGACTTACATCCAGTAAGATATCCTGTGTTGATACATGAGCAATCAACAAGTTGATTGCTTATACCTAAACTGTTAGTCTTCCTCTTCCATTATAACAACCTAAAAAATAATAGCAAGATTTTTTTTTATTTCTTGTTTGAAAGTAGTAACAGTTCAGCTCGGGGCTACGCATTTACTACACTCATCATAAGAAGAAATAATTTAGGACAGCAAATCTGTATCACTTAAAATTAACCCTCTTTTTATTTTCACTTCCATTATCCGTTGTACTGATTTATTAATTTGCTCCTCTGTTATTGTTCCATTTTCCACAGCCTTATATACAGCCTCATAAGCTTCTTCCAAATCGGTAGTCATTAATACAATATCTACTCCTGCCTTTATTGCATTTACGGCTGCTTCGTCTGCATCATATTTTTCTGTAATTGCTCCCATATCCATAGCATCCGTAATTATAACCCCATGGAATCCCAACTCATCTCTTAACATATTTTTTATAACAATTTTGGACATACATGCTGGCGCCGTGCTCTCTGTTACCTTACTAACTGAAATATGGGAAACCATTACAAAATCTACCCCTGCATTTATACCTGCTTTAAAAGGTTTAAATTCTACACTACGAAGTCCCAATAAGTCTGTATCTGCGTTAACCGGACTAGTATGAGAATCCCCTGAAACACTTCCATGTCCCGGAAAATGCTTTAGTGTAGCACTAATGTTTTGCGATTGTAATCCTTTTACTACCTGTGTTACCATCTTTGAAACCACTTTTTCATCGCTGCCAAATGCACGATTTCCAATCTCTTCATTGTATATATTGGTCTTTACATCTGCAACTGGAGAAAAATTTAAATTAAATCCTAACTCTTTTATTTCTTTCCCTATTGTTTCTCCCATACGATAAGCGTATTCTTCATCATAATCAGCTCCCACTTCTTCCATCGGCGGAAATGTTGTTGTATGCATATTAGAATTATTCCCAATACGTGCTACATCTCCCCCTTCCTCATCTACAGAAATAAATAAAGGTACCTTAGACGAACCCTGTGCATTTTCTATTAAAGTCTTAGTTTGATCTATGTCTTCCATATTTCTTGCAAATAAAATGATTCCACCTACAGAATATTTTTCCATACTTTCTTTCATTTCCTTGGTAAACTTGCGAAATTCGTAATAATCTCCTTTACTTGTATCTAATTGCTCTAACTGTACTAGAAACATCTGTCCAATTTTTTCTTCTAGGGTCATTTTATTCACTATGGTGCCTGCCATTGCAACTATTTCCGTACTATCTGTTACAACCTTCCCCTCCTCAACTTCTACTTCCTTTGTACTCTGAATTTTTGCTGTACTATCCACCTTATGTTTTTTTTCTTCACTACTACATCCATTTATAGACACCACAAGACAAATAAAACAAAATGTAATACCTATCAATTGTTGTATATTTTTTTTATGATTATTCTTCATAACCACTTCATGATTTTTTGTTACAGTATTTTTTTTCTTCATCTTCTCTATAAAATCATCTCTTTTAAATAACAATAATTTCTTTTTCTCTCGTTTTCTCATAATATTCTCCATTCCTCTCCATAAAGCAGAAGCATTATAATAACTGATTTTCAAAACTTCCATGTTGAATAGATTTATGATAATACCCCACATGGCAACATAGAAGTTTTGTAAATCGTAAGCTGATGCCTAAGCCATTACCTTAATCTTCACTAATCCCACTTATTATAAAACAACTTCCCTGTTATGAAAAGTATTTTTTATTGCTGTATATAAGCCTAAAATACTTACTTTGCACAGGCAATCATGGAATCGCATATATTTTTTCTCTTTTCAAGCCGAATATGTTTTGGTATAATGATTTCATTTGATGTTAGATTTTTATTTACAAGGAGATAAAAAATGATTTTAAACGTTGAGCATTTAAGCCATGGATTTGGTGATAGAGCTATTTTTGATGATGTTTCCTTCCGTTTATTAAAAGGGGAACACATTGGATTAATCGGAGCTAATGGAGAAGGAAAATCCACTTTTTTTAACATCGTAACAGGTAAGCTTATGCCAGATGATGGAAAAATTGAATGGGCAAAAAATGTCCGAGTTGGTTATCTTGATCAGCATGCAGTTCTTGAAAAAGGAATGACAATTCGTGATGTTTTAAAATCTGCATATGCATTTTTGTTTGATTTAGAAGAAAAATCTAACGAATTATGTACCAAAATGGCAGAAGCAAGCGAAAATGAATTAGAAGTTATGATGAATGAATTTGGTAATATTCAAGACTTACTAGATGCCCATGATTTTTATAATATTGATTCAAAAATTGAAGAAATTTCTAAAGCATTTGGATTAACAGATATCGGTTTAGAACGTGATGTAACTGAGCTTAGTGGAGGGCAACGAACCAAAATTCTATTAGCTAAATTACTCTTAGAAAAACCAGATATATTATTACTGGATGAGCCTACGAATTATCTGGATGTGGAGCATATTCACTGGCTACAGAGATATTTACAGGAATATGAGAATGCATTTATCCTAATCTCCCACGACATTCCATTCCTTAACAGTGTGGTAAATTTAATCTATCACATGGAAAACCAGGAATTAAACCGTTATGTAGGGGATTATAATAAATTCCAGGAAGTATATGCAGTAAAAAAAGCACAACTTGAAGCTGCTTACGAAAGACAACAGCAGGAAATTAAAGATCTAAAGGATTTTGTAGCAAGAAACAAAGCAAGAGTTTCCACAAGAAATATGGCAATGTCACGTCAAAAGAAACTGGATAAAATGGATATAATAGAGCTTGCTAAAGAAAAACCAAAGCCGGAATTTAATTTTAAAGAAGCTCGTACTTCCGGAAAGACACTTTTTCATGCTGAAAACTTAATTATCGGTTATGACGAACCTTTATCCAAACCAATCAACTTAATTATGGAACGTGGTGAAAAAATTGTTTTCACAGGTGCCAATGGTATTGGAAAAACTACCCTTTTAAAGAGTATTTTAGGTATTATTTCCCCATTACAAGGTCGTGTTTTATTAGGCGATTACCTACACATTGGATATTTTGAACAAGAAATATCCGGTATAAAGAATAATACTTGTATTGATGAAATTTGGAAAGAATTCCCTTCCTATACACAATATGAAGTTCGATCTGCTTTAGCAAAATGCGGTCTTACTACAAAACATATTGAAAGTCAAGTAAGAGTGTTAAGTGGTGGTGAACAGGCAAAAGTGCGTCTATGTAAGCTTATCAATACGGAGACAAATATCTTACTGCTAGACGAGCCTACAAACCACTTGGACGTAGATGCAAAGGACGAACTAAAAAGAGCATTAAAGACCTATAAGGGAAGTATTCTTTTAATTTGTCATGAACCTGATTTTTACGAGGATTGGGCAACAAAGGTAATTGATTGTTCTCACTGGAGTACTAGAATCTAAAAATTAGATTCTTCCTAATCAATCTGTGTACCTCCTTGGTCGAGAACTCTATAGGAAATTGCAAAGAACATTCTTATATAGAACAAAGTGGACAAGTCCACATCAACTCCCTAAATCCCTCATTCATGAGGGACTTGCTCCACTTTGTGTGCCAGATGCGTGTTGCATGCCTTTTGCAACAATATTCCTTACGCATCTGTGCACATCCTCGCGGAGCG
>JAFQAU010000086.1 GCA_017399885.1 Lachnospiraceae bacterium | reverse complement strand
CATGTAGCTGACAAGTACTAATAGGTCGAAGGCTTAACTAGGTTAGTTATTGTAAGGAAATGTAGATGTGATAGTAAAGGCAAGCGTCACTTTGTATGAAGTTCTGAAGGTATATAGGAATAATTTGAATTATTCATGCATATAATACCTTATAGATTACCTGTGAGATGGTAATCTTTAATTGCATAATCCCCGATAGCTCAATGGTAGAGCACACGGCTGTTAACCGTGGTGTTGCAGGTTCGAGCCCCGCTCGGGGAGTATGGCGCCATAGCCAAGTGGTAAGGCAGAGGTCTGCAACACCTTTATCACCAGTTCAAATCTGGTTGGCGCCTCTATTAGAGAAAGTGCTGTAATCCTTGATTTTGCGAGGTTTTACAGCATTTTTTGTTTTTTCTGTTGAGAATGTTTCAGAGTATTTTGAGGTATTTTAGAGTAATTAAATTGGGGTAAATTTGGGGTAAAAAATTAACAAGGCATACACAACTGATATATCTGTCAATCCCTTTACCGATAGGCACTCATGAAATGAGTGGGGATTTACAGAATAAAAAGCGTATCATAGTAAAAGGGATATTCCATAATTTGTGAATATCCCTTAACTATTTTATATTTACTTTTTCGTCTAAGTAGCATGACAGTGTTTACAAGTTGCTTCCATTTTTACTTTGGAGTATAATCACTATTAGTAAAATGATAATAGATTACAAATGAGAAAGGGAATAATTATGAGAGCAACAAAAAGTGCATTCATTATATTGGTTACGGTGTTATGTGTGGGATTTATCTTCTCTGACGTTACCACAGTTGAAGCCGCAAAGAAACCAAAGGCTCGTGTAACTAATGTTTCTGGTAAAGTATCTGGAAAGAAAAATATTAAGATAACCTTTAAGAAAGATAAGAAAGCCAAGAAATATGGAATCAAGAAATATAAGGTTAAATTAACTCAGTACAATTATATTGAGAAAACAAATAAATGGAAAAAAGGGAAGGTCACTTATAAAACTGTAAGTGCGTATAAAGGTAAGAAATTAAAAAACACTGTATCGGTTACAGTGAAAAATAAGAAAGTAAGTAATAAAGTTGCTTATAAGGTACAGGTTGCAAGTGCAAATAAGAATGGAGTTACTAAGACATCCTATACAACTTCTAAAGAGATTGGTTGTTTTCATGATTGGTTGTGGGAATCTAAAACTCATGAGGTTGAAGTAAAGGCAGCAGTTACGGAAAAGGTAACAGAAAATAAATGTGATGGTTGTGGTATGACAGGAACATTAAAGGTAGTGAGTGAACACTGTACAACTTATACTACTAGACGTTCTGATGAATATTATAACTACTTAAAAGCCTTTTGTCAGGATAACAATTTAAATTATTCTACATTTGATTTAGATTCTTATATTACAGATGATAGTAATAGGCTAAAGTTTGAAAACTATGTAATTTCTTATTTAAATAAGAAATATGGTTATACTACTAGATTATATACCGCAAGTACTCTACCAGCTCCAGGAGTTGTAACCGGATGTACAGGTGCATCTTCAACAGGAAATTACATCGAAGTTGAGATAAGCCCAGCAGAGTACCAAACCGTAACAAAGCAAGTAGGAACATGTCAGCATTGTAACAAAGAATGGATAAAAGATTAACAAGAAGGGGAATACTGATGAAAACAAT
>JAFQAU010000085.1 GCA_017399885.1 Lachnospiraceae bacterium | reverse complement strand
CACAGCAAAACAATGTGCCAGCTACATAAAAGAAGGACAGATTATTGTTAATGTGGGAAAAGGTGTAGAGGAAGACACATTAAAAACGTTGTCTGAAATTTTGGAAGAGGAGCTCCCTAAAGCAGAAATTACAGTGCTTTCAGGCCCAAGTCATGCAGAAGAGGTAAGTAAAGGTATTCCAACTACAGTTGTAGTAGGTGCAAAAAGAAAAGAGACAGCAAAAATGATTCAGGAAACCTTTAGATCCAATGTTTTTCGCGTCTATATTAGTCCGGATATTATTGGAATAGAAATAGGTGGTGCCCTAAAAAATGTAATAGCATTGGCTGCAGGGATGAACGATGGACTCGAATATGGAGACAACACAAAGGCTGCGCTTATGACAAGAGGAATTGCAGAGATTACCAGATTGGGAGTTGCAATGGGAGGAAACAAAGAAACACTTTCGGGGTTATCCGGAATTGGCGATTTGATTGTTACCTGTACAAGTAATCATAGTCGTAATCATAATGCAGGTTATCTTATGGGAAAAGGTTATTCCATGGATGCAGCTATGAAAGAGGTAAAACAAGTAGTAGAAGGTGTTTATTCTGCAAAAGCGGCACTTGCCCTTGCAAAAAAATATCAGGTTTCTATGCCTATCGTAGAAAAAGTGAACCAAGTATTGTTTGAAGGAAAGTCGGCGAAAGAAGCTACTAGGGAATTGTTAGCAAGAGAGCCAATTGCCGAATATGAAGAATTGCAGTGGATAGAACAATAAAGACCAGATACATCCATTTTTGATTCTGGTTTTAGGAGAAAGGACGTGCATTTGTACGTGGAAAAATACAGAAATAGAAATACTTTAAAAGTTTTAGCATTCGTTTTGGGTGATATTTGCATTATATTTGGTGTATCATTGTTAGCGTTGCTTGTACGTTTTGAGATGGTATATTCTTCTATACCGGAATATTATTTACAGTGGATGTATCTTTACACACCTGTTCATATATTTTGTACGTTAATCATATTTTATTTTTTCAAAATGTATAGAAATCTATGGCGTTATGCAAGTGTAAGAGAATTATGCTATTTGTTATTAGCATGTACCAGTGCATCCTTGTTACAAATGGTTCTCATGTGGAGCATGGGTTATCGTATGCCTATAAGCTTTCATATTATGACAATTACGTTTTTAACAGCATTTACGGCATTAGAGAGATTTGCATACCGAATTTTAGAAGAGATGAGGAATCGTTATATGTCTCTTCCTATTTTGCATGCAGATGTAAATAACATTATGTTAGTAGGTGCAGGAGAGGCTGGAAGAGTTCTTTTAAAGGAAATGATTGCCAGTCAGTATACCCATGGACAGGTTAAATGTATTATTGATGATGACCCAAGTAAAATTGGGAAAATCATGAATGGTATTCCTATTGTGGGTGATAGAAATTGTATACAAGCGTCTGTTTTAGAATACGAGATTGAAGAAATTATTGTGGCTATGCCATCCATATCGGCTAAAGAAAGAAGTAAAATTCTTAATATCTGTCAGGAAACAAACTGTAGTGTACGAATGTTGCCAGGTGTATATCAATTAATAAATGGTGAAGTAGGCATCAGTAAGCTGCGTCAGGTAGAGGTAGAGGATTTACTTGGAAGAGAGCAGATTTCTGTAGATTTGGATTCTATCATGGGATATGTAAGTGGGAAGAGAGTTATGGTAACTGGTGGAGGAGGTTCTATTGGAAGCGAATTGTGTCGTCAAATAGCAGCCAATCACCCACAATTACTTATTATCGTAGATATATATGAAAATAACGCTTACGAGATTCAACAAGAATTAATAAGAAATTATCCGGAGTTACAATTGGAAGTGCTGATTGCATCTGTTCGAAATACAAAGCGTATGGAGAAAATATTTGAAACCTATAAGCCTCAGATAGTTTACCATGCGGCAGCCCATAAGCATGTGCCATTAATGGAACATAGTCCAAATGAAGCCATAAAGAACAATGTATTTGGAACCTTAAAAACAGCCCGTGCCGCAGGGGAAAATGGAACAGAGAAATTTGTAATGATCTCTACAGATAAGGCGGTAAATCCTACCAACATAATGGGTGCATCTAAGCGAATTTGCGAGATGATAGTACAGACCTTTAATAAAAAATATGCAACGGAGTTTGTTGCAGTTCGATTTGGAAATGTTTTAGGAAGTAATGGTAGTGTAATACCTTTGTTTAAAAAACAGATAGAAAACGGAGGTCCCGTAACGGTTACCCATCCGGATATCATAAGATATTTTATGACAATATCGGAAGCGGTTTCTTTGGTATTACAGGCAGGTGCCTATGCAAAGGGTGGAGAAATCTTTGTGCTTGACATGGGCGATCCGGTAAAGATTCTTGATTTGGCCAAGAATTTGATTCGTCTATCAGGATATATACCGGATGAGGATATAAAGATAGAGTTTTCAGGCTTAAGACCAGGTGAAAAATTGTTTGAGGAATTACTAATGGATGAAGAAGGCTTGCAAAAAACCAATAACAAATTAATATTTATAGGAAAGCCTATAGAGTTAAACGAGGCATTGTTCCAGAAACAACTAAGTGAGCTACAGGAGATTTCATTGGATGAAAATAAGGATATCCGTGAGAAAATAAAAGAAATCGTGCCTACCTATATTAGAAAACAGGAGTAGAATATGTATCAGATAGTAAAAAGAGGAATTGATTTTGTATTGGCGTTAATTGGAGGAATTGTGTTGTTGCCTTTTTTTCTGATTCTTTGTATTGCAATTAAGCTTGACAGTCCGGGACCTATTTTCTTTCGACAGAAACGTGTTGGAAAGAATAAGAAGCATTTTATGATATTAAAGTTTCGTACTATGAGAATTGATACACCGAAGGATTGTCCTACACATTTATTGGAAAATCCGGAACAATACATTACAAAGGTTGGTAAGTTCCTTAGAAAAACAAGCTTGGATGAATTGCCGCAGATAATTAATATATTAGTGGGAAATATGAGTATCATCGGTCCAAGACCAGCTTTGTGGAATCAGTTTGACCTGATAGAAGAAAGAGACAAATACGGTGCCAATGATATTATGCCTGGTTTAACCGGGTGGGCACAGATTAATGGTAGGGATGAACTGCCAATAGATGTGAAGGCAAAACTAGATGGCGTATATGTAGAAAAAATGAGTTTTTTATTTGACTGTCGTTGCTTTCTTGGGACTATAAAAAGTGTATGGAAGCATGATGGTGTGGTAGAAGGTGGAACCGGTGCTATGGGGAAGGATGATTAGAAATGAAGAAAATCTTGATTATTGGAGAGCATAGCTACATAGGGGAATCTTTTGTTAAATTTATAAGGGAAACAAAGAAGGATTATTCCGTTTCCGTGGTATCTAGTCGTAATAAGCAGTGGGAAGCTGTTAATTTTGGAGACTTTGATGCAATTCTACATGTGGCAGGGATTGCCCATGTAGACGCAAAATCTAATATGGAACAGCTATATTATCAGGTAAATCGGGATTTGACCATTTCCTGTTGTAAGAAGGCGAAAGAAGATGGGGCAAGGCAGTTTGTTTTTTTGTCAAGTATCATTGTTTATGGTGAAAGTAAATCGCTCATACCAATGGTAATTGGGAAAGATACAAAACCTTGTCCAAATGGCTTTTATGGGCAAAGTAAGTTAGAAGCAGAAGAAGGCATTATGGCATTAAAGGAAGAGGATTTTGCAGTGGCTGTCATACGTCCACCTATGGTATACGGAAAAGGTTCTAAGGGGAATTACCCTAAGTTGGCAAAGCTTGCAAAAATATGTCCGATCTTTCCAGATTTAAAAAACCAAAGAAGCATGATTCATATTGCACATTTATGTAAGTGTATAGAATTGGTGATAGAAAGAAGATATGATGGTATTGTATGTCCACAGAACAAGGAATATGTGTCAACCACCCAGTTGGTAAAAGAGATTGGAAAATGCCATAAAAAGAAAATATTTGGTATCACCATATTGAATCCTCTGATTAGAATTCTAGCAAAGAAAATAAATTTTTTAAATAAAGTATATGGAAGTCTTGTTTATGAGAAGGGATATCTAGATCCTTTTAGAGAGGAGTATCAGTTGTGGACTTTTCCACAAACCATAGAGAAGACCGAACAGTAAGGAGAATATTTTGAAAGCATTAATGTTAGCATCTGTGGCATCTATGATTGACCAGTTTAATGGTGACAATATGGATTTATTAGAAGAAATGGGATATGAAGTACACGTAGCATGTAATTTTTTACAAGGCAATACATCCAGCAAGGAAAGATTGCAAGCATTTCAAGAGGAATTAAAGCATTGTAAAAGAGAAGTGTATCAGTTGCCTATTCCAAGAAAAATATCAGCCATAGGAGATATTGTAAAATCCTATAAACAGTTAAAAAAGTTAATAAAAGAGGAAAAATACGATTTGGTGCATTGTCATTCTCCAATAGGTGGGGTAATTGCAAGACTAGCCTGTAGAAAATATAGAAAGCAAGGACTACGTGTGATATACACAGCTCATGGCTTTCATTTTTTTAAAGGAGCTTCTTGGAAGAATTGGTTAATTTTCTATCCCATAGAGAAAGTTTTAGGAAGATATACCGATGTGTTAATTACCATATGCAATGAAGATTACCAATTTGCTTGCAGGAAAAAAATGGCGAAAAAAATCGTGTATTCACCGGGGATAGGGATTCATACTACAACAATAGAAAATATGCCAATAGATTTAGAAAAAAGAAAAGAATTGGGAATCGGTGAGAATAGTAAGTTGGTATTCTCTATTGGGGAATTAAATAAAAATAAAAATCATGAAGTGATATTAAAGGCTATTACAAAACAAAAAGATGTGCATTATGCTATTTGTGGAAAGGGAGAGTTAGAAACTCATTTAAAGCAGTTGGCAGAAGAATTAGGAATAGGAGAAAAAGTCCATTTATTAGGATTTCGAACAGATGCAAAAGAATGGCTTAAGGTAGCAGATATTTTTGCTTTTCCGTCTTGTAGAGAAGGGTTACCTGTTTCCTTAATGGAAGCAATGGCAGCAGGTTTACCTGTTGTTTGTAGTAAAATACGTGGAAATACAGATTTAATTGATAATGAAAAAGGCGGATATTTGTGTGGAGCTGATGATATTGAGAAATTCGCTGAAGCAATTGGGGAATTAATAGAAAACACAGAAAAACGAAAAGAAATGGGACAATATAATCAAAATAAAGTAAAAGCTTTTGATGCATTGCAAGTAAGAATTGTGATGGAACAGGTATACAGATGGAAGGAAGATGAAAAAGGATGATTCGTACAATTTATCATGGTTCAAAGGATATAATAAAACAACCTATTTATGGATATGGTAAGGTGTATAATGATTATGGTCTAGGTTTTTACTGTACAGATGTACTTGATATGGCAAAAGAGTGGGGCGTTGAACAAAACAGGAACGGATATGCCAATCAATACGAGATAATATGTGATGATTTAAAAATTCTTGATTTGAATGATGATATGTATAATATATTGCATTGGCTAGCAATTTTACTTAAAAATCGTAGTTTTAATGTTTCCACCCCATTGGCTATAGAAGCCAAGGAATATTTATTAGAGCATTTTTTAGTGGATTATTCAGCTTATGATATAATGGTAGGGTATCGAGCAGATGACAGTTATTTTTCTTTTGCTCAGGATTTTATTAATGGTGCAATTTCTCTTCGTCAAATTAATAATGCTTTGTATTTAGGAAAACTAGGACAACAGTTTGTGTTAAAAAGTAAAAAAGCATTTGATGCAATTCGTTTTTTGGGTTATGAAGTTGCAACATGCGAAGAGTGGTTTGTAAAAAAGGAAAGAAGAGACAAATTAGCACGTCGGGAATACTTTGATATAGAGAGAAATCGGCGTAAAAAAGGGGATATATATATAACCCATATTTTAGATGAGGAGATGATGCCAAATGACCCCCGCATACGACATATTATACCTTGAGAATGCACGTAGTGTTATGGCTACTATGTTAGATTTTGCAGTTTATGAATTAAAATATGATCTTACAGCTTTTTTCGATATGTTTTTGAAATCAGATATTGTACAACGTTTTGAAAGAGGAGAAAGTGGGATAGTAGCAGGAAAATCAGGTATTGAGCTTGCTTATGAAGTAATAGAAGAAATAAAAGGAGCTGTAGAGCGAATACCAGTTAAGAGTGTCATGAACCGTAGTGAAGAGTATTGGACAGGCTGGGCATTGGCATATTATCAATGGGAGACAGGATATTCTTTTTCTTATATTGTAGAACGAGTTCCTATAAAGGAAATAAAGGCATTATATTCGCCGTATCATGAGATGGATATTCTTCAATTTGTAGACAAAATGAATGAATTTTTATCCAGAACAGAGTAATGGAAGATATCTTTTTGCTGATGTATAGGTATTAGAGGAAATATAGAGGTGATATACAAGAAAGGGTGTGAAGAGGAATGGCAAAAACAATAGGAATTGGAATACAGGATTTTAAAAAGATAATAGAAGGAAATTATTTTTATATCGACAAAACATCTTTTATAAAAGAGTGGTGGGAAAGTGGGGATGATGCAACGTTAATTACACGTCCCCGCCGTTTTGGAAAGACATTGAATATGAGTATGTTAGAGCAGTTCTTTTCTGTAGAGTATGCAGGCAGGGGCGATTTGTTCGATGGTTTGTCTATATGGGAGGATGAAAAATATCAGAAATTGCAAGGTACTTATCCTGTTATTAGTCTTTCTTTTGCGAGAATAAAGGAGAGCGATTTTGATGCTGTCAAAGAAAAAATTTATGAAATACTTAGAAAT
>JAFQAU010000010.1 GCA_017399885.1 Lachnospiraceae bacterium | reverse complement strand
TGACTATGGTTTCTTTTATGGAAAACAGAAGGATACCGATAAAGCTGTCATATTTGCGTCTGTTGCAACCCTTGGAAGAAATGAATATCTCACAGAGGATTTCTTTGCACCGGATTATTTTGATTATTTGGTCATTGATGAATTTCATCATGCAGTAAATGACCAATATCAGAGAATTGTAAATTATTTCAAACCACAGTTTTTACTGGGACTGACAGCTACTCCGGAAAGAATGGATGGGAAAAATATTTATGAAATCTGCGATTATAATGTGCCCTATGAAATTTCATTAAAAGAAGCAATTAATAAAGGTATGCTTGTTCCATTTCACTATTATGGCATTTATGATGGGATTGATTATTCCGGTTTGCATCGTGTGAAGGGGCGTTATGATGAAAAAGAATTAACAGATGTTTATATAAGAAGTACTGAGCGTTATGATTTGATTTATAAATACTATAAGAAGTATCGTTCTAAACAGGCATTGGGATTTTGTTGTTCTAAAAAGCATGCAGAGGAAATGGCAAGAGAATTTTGCAGGCGGGGAGTTCCTTCAGTAGCTGTTTACAGCAATGCAGATGGAGAGTTTTCGGAAGACAGAGACAAGGCCATTGAACAGTTAAGGCGACAGGAAATTAGCGTAATCTTTTCGGTGGATATGTTTAATGAAGGACTGGATATTGCTTCCGTTGACATGGTTCTATTTCTTAGACCTACGGAATCACCAATTGTGTTTTTGCAGCAGTTAGGGCGTGGACTTCGTACCTACAAAGGGAAGCAATATTTAAATGTGCTGGACTTTATTGGAAATTATGAGAAGGCTGGAAAAGCGCCATTGTTACTTGGTGGAGGCAAAGCATTTTCTGAGAAGAAGCCTGAAGATTATAATGACATAGAATATCCGGATGATTGTATTGTGGATTTTGACATGCAACTAATTGATTTGTTCAAAGAGATGGAAAAAAAGTCATTATCTATGAGAGAGCGCATTAGGTGGGAATTTTACCGAGTGAAAGAATTATTGGATGGGAAAGTTCCTACACGAATGGAACTGTTTACTTACATGGAAGATGATATTTATCAGTATTGTATAAAACATGCCAAGGAAAACCCATTCCGTAGATATATGGATTTTCTAAATGAAATCAATGAATTGTCTCCAGAGGAGAAGCTGGTATATTCCGGAATTGGAAGAGAATTTTTGGCATTAATAGAAACAACAGACATGCAAAAGGTA
This sequence comes from Lachnospiraceae bacterium, assembly GCA_017399885.1. Taxonomy (GTDB): domain Bacteria; phylum Bacillota; class Clostridia; order Lachnospirales; family Lachnospiraceae; genus CAG-411. Next base: position 14,119 of record JAFQAU010000010.1, on the reverse strand, counting down.
TACAAAATGCCAATTTTGTACAGTTTTTACAATAATGGCAGTGTGAGAATGGCTGTTACAGAAGCAGAGGTGTTAGAAAGTTGGAAAAAGTTCTTTAACACAGGAAAGAACTGGAAGGATTTTGCTGCAGATATCACATATTCCGATTATATAACTATGACAGATAAACAGCATTTGAGCAAAGCAAAAAACATGCCAATTAAATTTTTAAAATCATCCGGTAAAGGTTTCTTTATTGAAAAGAAAGGGTATGCCCTTGGGATTAGAGATGATTTGAAAGAAATGATAGATAATGAAGCTTTTGGGAAACATATGAAAGATATACTTGAGTATCGCACGATAGAATATTATCGTAGAAGATATGCAGAAAGTGTGTGGAATTAAAAGAAGGGATTTCAAATGAGAAAGATATTGATAACAAATGATGATGGAATAGATTCGGATGGCATTGTTCGTCTTGCAAAGGTAGCCATAGAATTTGGTGAAGTCTGGGTAGTTGCCCCGGATGGCCAGAGAAGTGCAATGTCTCATAGTATCACGTTAAGACACAGTATAGAGGCATGGAAAGTAGATTTTCCTGTGCCGGGTGTTCACGCATATGCTTGTGATGGCAAACCGGCTGATTGTGTAAGAATAGGTGCATTGAATATTATACCCGGAAAACCGGATCATGTTTTTTCGGGAATTAATTATGGATATAATGTTGCCTCGGATTTGCAGTATTCTGCTACTGCAGGTGCAGCATTTGAAGCAGCGTTTCAAAAAATTCATACAATTGCATTTTCCGAAGATGCGTGTGAGCTTCACGAGGTTACTGATAGATATTTGAAAGAAATAATCGCTGAATTATTAGAGAAACCCCTTGAAAGAAATCAGATTTGGAATGTGAATTTTCCGGGGTGTAGATTGTCAGAGTGTAACGGAATACTTCGTGATAGGCAGGTATCAACAGAGGTATATTTCGAGGATCGGTATATGGAAACCAAAGTTTCAGAGGAAAGAATTTCTTATATGGTAGAGGGAATTCGGAATTACAATGCTTCGGAAGGTACAGATTTAAAAGCTATTCTTGATAATTGGGTGTCTATTGGAATAGCTACTAATATTTCATAGAAAAAGAAAAGGAGAATGATTATGCCATTTATTAATGCAAAAATTAGCAAAACAATTACAAAGGAACAAGAAACACAAATTAAAACCATGTTTGGAGAGGCCATTACTACAATTCCTGGTAAAAGTGAAAATTGGCTTATGGTAGGTTTAGAACCAGAATATACCTTGTATTTCAGGGGAGATAACACGGAGCCAATGGCATTTGTGGAAGTTAGTGTATTTGGTGGGGAGAACAAGGCTGCATTTGAAAAACTGACAGAAAAGATATGTGATATTTTTCAACAGGTGCTTTCTATTGCGCCGGATCATGTGTATGTGAAATATGAGGCGGTATCTAACTGGGGTTGGAACGGCAGTAATTTTTAGTGGAACCATAGGGTAATAATTTTAATAGTGTAACTTATGGAATGGAAATCCGTTTCAAAGACGGAAATGTAAACTATTATTATTTTAATGGAAAAGAATTACCGGATTGGACCACAGACCTGGTCACAAAATGAAGGGCAGGGACAATAAAACTTTATGATTTATGGTAGGAGGAGCAGATGAAGACAAATTGGAAAAGGTTCTTGAGAATCCACAGGTAATGAAAACACTGGTAGTTAGAAATGGAAAGCAGTCTACCCTTGGATATCAGCCTAAAGTATGGAAGGCACGAAATTAATGGTAAAGAAGTATCTTATTTTCGTCTATATCAACTGGGGTGTATAGCTTCCCGGTAGAGCCTGCAGTAATGATTGTGAGAAAACAAGGAAGAAAAATTATTCGTTTAGTTGGAAAGAGTATGATATAATGAAAAAAACAATAGAAAAGGGGTGATTGCATGACTACAGAAGAGTATTTAATAGCAAGAAAATCAAGAAACTGGCGTTTTAAGAAAATAGTCAATGAGGATGCATTTTTGAATGTGAATCGTGTACATCCTTTGAAACAAGGACTTGTGAAAAATATTGTTAATGAAGCAAAAAAAGAGAATGTAGTGAAGCGGATAATCATTTTTGGAAGTTCTATTCGTTATGATTGTGACATAACAAGTGATCTGGATATTTGTATAGATTGGATGATGGATTGTTATGATGAAAATGGGGTATTGCTTCCGTTTACAAAAAATATGAGGAAATTCATTTCTCTTGAAACAAAAGGCAGAGCAGATGTAGTGAATTATGATTATTTGGAGAATACAGTTTTAGAGGAAGCGGTAAAAGAAGGAGTAGTTGTGTATGAGTACCATGTATAGCAGATCTGTTGTAATGTTGGAACAGGCAAAAAATGCTTTAGAACATTCTGACTTGGATGAAGCATATTTGGATATCGCATGTTTTGAAACACAGCAGGCAATTGAATTTTTGATTAAGGCAATTCTACTAGAGAATGGAAAACCATACAATAAATCGCATGATATAAGATATTTATTATCTTTGTTGGAAGAAACGGAGTTTTACTTTGAAAAAATGGAAGCTTTGGAATTGTTGGCAGATACCATCACAGATTGGGAAGAACATAGTCGATATGGAAGAGGGGTTCGTACGACTGTACAAACGGTGCAGAGGATCCATAATATATATAAGAGTATGAATGAAGCGTTTTTGGAAATGCAAGAGAAGAATCAAGAATAGAGCGTTTAATAAAAACAAAAAGGGCAACGATGTCCCTTTTTGTTTATTAATATAATCATTACTTCAAACACGCATTTACCCATGCAATAAAATTAGCAGAAGAATCTCCCGTTCGCTCAGCTTGTACATGTCCCTGTCCCCAAACCGTTTCAAAATCAACATTTGTATCTTCATAATTTTTCAATGCAAGTGCAAGATTTACTTCGGTTGACAAAGCAGTATCCCCTTGATTGATTCCGGAGCGGATACGCCAGTATTTTGCCACATTTGCAGTCTTGTAGCCATCGTAGTAATCACTTAAATAATACATTGGATTATACATATTTAAACGATAATCTACCGTATTGCCAAGTGCATCTTTCTTTTCAAGATCCTCTTTATATGCCTGTCCGTAATCCTTATTGTCTGACAAAATTTCTGCCATCTTGGGCTTGGGAATTATCTTTGTCATCAAATGTATCCTTATCCGGTAAATTTCCGTTAACATTGCCTCTGTCTGGCAATTCTCCATTAGGAAGTGTATCTTTACCTGGGAAATTTCCATCAGGGAATTCTCCATCTTTAAAAGCCTCTTTATCTGGGAAATTACCATCTTTAAAATCGCCTCTATTAGGTCGTTCACCATTGCCTCCACGCATACCACCTTTGCCCTGACTTTGTGCGGTGTAAGGGAATGTAGTATTTTCTAATATGAAAAAAGAGGATACAAGACGGTAAAGCATGAAAAATGGAGTGTTGAAAATGGTGTTGTTCTAGTATATGAGATTATGGAAAAGCCTTTTGCATCACCATATGATGAGGAAGCTATAAAGCAGATAAGAGAAATAAATGGATAATAATATGCAATATTACTAAAAAAAAGAATAAAGATCAATAGAAAAGTAACAAAAATGACAAAAAATAAATTGACATTGTCTTAAGGAATATTTATACTAGAACTAGGTAATTGTTAAAAAAAAGGGGATTATGAAAGAAAGAGGTGCGTATATGGGGAAAAAAGATATTTCAGGGAAACAGTTGAGTAATCGTATTAGTGTGGTATGTTATACGGTTTTAGTCATAATATTGATGGCATGTTATTTGTTGGAAGTAATTAAGGGGGCTAGAACGATTTCTTATTACATAGTGTTTTCTGTGCTTGCATTAGCGCCAATGATAACAACACATGTGATATATTTTCGGAATAAGGAAAGTAAGATCGCACGTTATAGTATAGCAGCAGGATTTGGAGCGTTGTACTTATTTGTTATTTTTACTACCGTATCCCCCATTGCTTATGTGTATGCAATCGTGTTATTGCCTGTTTTGATGGCATATAGTGATATAAAGCTTATGTCATTATTCTCTGTTCTTGTAGGTCTAGGGAATATTGCGTATGTGATTTATAGTGGAATAACCGGACAGATTCCTGCAAGTGAGGTAGCAAATGTAGAGATACGAATTGCGTCAGTGATGTTATTTAGTATTTTTGCCATAGTGGCAACTAAAGTGTTGCAGAAAAATAATGAGAGACAGTTGAATGCAATTCGACAGGAGAAAGAACGCACCGCACAGTTAATGGAGGAGTTAGTTGTAGCATCTAAGAATATGACAGATAATATTAAATTAGTATCAGATAAGATGGAAGTATTAGAACATTCTGCCAATGAGACTATGGCTTCTATGAAAGAAGTAACCCAGGGAACTACAGATACAGCAACAGCCATACAATTACAGTTACAAAAAACATCAGAGATTCAAGATGCGATTGAAAGTGTAACGCAGTTTTCGGAACATATGGATGTTAATTTAGACTATACCAAGAAAGAATTGGCGCAGGCACAAAAAGAAATTGATCATTTGATTCAATGTGTGAATGTTTCTAATGAAGAGAATAGCCGTGTGTCTTCGGAATTGAAGGAGTTACATGTATATACAGAGCAGATGAACTCTATTACACAAATGATTGGGGAAATCACAACCCAGACAAGCTTACTTTCTTTGAATGCAAGTATTGAAGCAGCAAGAGCCGGCGAGGCAGGAAAAGGATTTGCAGTGGTTGCTTCTGAGATTTCTACTTTAGCAACGCAAACCCAGGATGCTACAGAGAAGATATCTGAGTTGATCGACAATATATCCGGAAAAATAATGAAAGTAGTAGAAGTAGTAGAAGTGATGATTACAAATAGTAATTTGCAAAATACAGCTGCCAATAGTTCGGCAGATAGCTTTGGAAAGATTCATGCATCTACGCAACAGGTTTGTGAAAGCTGTGATCAATTAAAAGAAATGATAGAGCAATTGGCAGAGGCAAATCAAGTAATTGTAGAGGGAATTGGAAATATTTCAGCATCAACAGAAGAGGTAACAGCGTATTCTAGTGAAACGTTAGAAAGAAATGCAGAGAATACAAAAACTACCAATGAAATTGGACATATTGTAGAACAGCTAAATGAGATGGCACAAAAACTAGTAATGGTGGAATAAGAAAAAGGTGTATAAAGTAACAGTTCAGCCGGGGGCTGAACTGTTACTTGTTTTACTTTATAGGAAAACTTATACTAATAGTTTTCTTTTCTTACTTCAAAAAATGCTTGTGGATGATTACATACAGGACACACCGCTGGTGCCTCAAGACCCACTACTACATGACCACAATTACGGCATTCCCACATAGTAACACCACTTTTCTTAAATACTTCCATTGCTTCTACATTGTGAAGTAATGCACGGTATCTTTCTTCATGAAGCTTTTCAATGGCTGCTACACCTCTAAACTGTGCTGCAAGCTCTGGGAACCCTTCTTCCTCAGCATCCTTAGCCATTCTTTCATACATATCTGTCCATTCTGCATTTTCCCCCTCTGCTGCATGAAGTAAATTTTCAGGTGTATCGCCCAGTTCGCCGAGCGCCTTAAACCAAAGTTTTGCATGTTCCTTTTCATTCTCAGCTGTTTGAAGAAACAATGCTGCAATTTGTTCATATCCGGCTTTTTTTGCTACCGATGCAAAATAGGTATATTTGTTTCTTGCTTGTGACTCTCCTGCAAATGCCTCCCAAAGATTCTTTTCTGTTTTCGTTCCTGCATACTTATTTTTTCCCATATTAATATCCTCCTCATAATTTTTTCGCTACTCAATTTCCCACAATTTAAGCTATGAATGATTATATAACAGGTCAGCCCTTGGCTTAACTGTTCCATCATCATAGATAATGAGGGTTTGAGTTCGTTATAAAAAAATCATAACAGATTTCAAAGATAAGTCAATAATGATTACAAAAACAATATATACATGTTTTGTGGAAAAGTGTATATTTGGTGGATTTTTAGATAATACATGATGTATAATAATCTTGAAACAGATTATCAAGAGAAGAGTTGTGTAGTGAGTACCAGATGGATTTAGAAGAGATGATGAACTGGTATGATGGCTATTCCTTTGAAACTTCAGAGGTGAGGGCGAAGTTTGTAAGAGCTATCAATGGATCGAATAAAAGATAAGTGCAAAGTTTGGATAATAATACAAAAGAAAAAGGGGAATATAATGTATCAAATAGTAATTTGCGATGATGACCAACAATTTAGAGAAGAATTTAGCCGGATGATTACACAAGTGATGCAGGAACTTTCCTTGGAATGTCAAGTGGTTCAATGCAAAGAAGCAGAGCAGGTAGAAAAACTGTTTATGGAAAAGAAACGAATTGATGTACTGTTTTTAGATATTGAATTGGGAAAGAGTCTGGGAATGGAACTGGGAAAATATATCCGTGAACATTTATATGATTTTGAGACGCAGATTGTATATGTTTCGTATGATCAGGGATATGCCATGCAGTTGTTTGAGACAATACCGTTGGACTTTCTTGTAAAACCAATTGCAAAAGAAAAATTAGAACATACAATAAAACGTTTTGTGCGAAAGCAGGAAGGAAGTAAAAATCGGTTTTGTTTTAAAAGTGCACAGGGAATGATTGAACTTTCCTATGAAGAGATTTTATATTTTCAAAGCAGGGGACATAAGTTGGTAGCACATACCATGGAGGGTGAACAGGAATTTTATGGAAAGCTAGAGGAAGTGGAAGGACAGGTGCCGTCCTATTTTCTGCGGATACACAAGTCTTATCTTGTAAATGTCCATTTTGTCAGAAGCTTTCATCACGACAGTGTGTATTTAACAAACCGGCAACAGTTGACAATCAGCCGACCTTATAAGGAACCAGTTCAGGATTATGTAAGCAGACGCGTGAGGGAAATGTAGCTATGCAGATGGAAGATTATATTTTAGCAGTTTTTACAAATTTTTTCCGGGTGTTAATTATTTGGCGGTTTATGAATCTATTTTTTGTGCCAAGAGTGAAACAAGGAAAAGAGAGTGTTGCATATATAGTATATTTAATCATAATACTAACCATCTTTTTTGTGTTTCAATATCCATTGTTTAATATATTGTCAAATTGGCTGGGATTACTGGTTCTTACTTTCCTGTATGAAGGAAACAGAAAAAAGAAGTTTATGATAGGAACCTTGATTTATGTAGTAAATATGATGTGTGACTGTGTTGCTGCATTTATGTTTTCGGATTATATGGTAGGAGATAGTATTTCGCAGATTTTTTCCATTTTTACGACGTTGTTTGTTTTTGTCTGTGAAATTATAGTAGAAAAGTTAGTAAGAGGAAAAGGACGTATTGACTTAAAATTGCCCAATATAACATTGCTTTTGGTTCCTATAATCAGTATGGTTATGCTTATGTTTCTGCTTGAAGCAAACTTGCAGAACCGAATATTGATGATGGTAGAAGGTTGTGGTATTTTAGGGTTAAATCTATTGTTGTTTCTGGTATATTATCAAATGGTAATTACATATGAGAGACAATTGCAACAGGAGCATATGGAAGAACAAATGCGAATGTATAAAAATGAGTTAGAATTGATGCGGTTGTCCGAGCAAAAAGTACAGGCACTGCGTCATGATATGAAATATCATATGCAAAAGATTTATACTATGACAGAGATGGATCAGAAGGAAAAGGTGCTTCAGTGTATTACGGACATGCAGACATCTCTTGACAATCCTAAAAAACATGTCGCAACGGGAAATGAAGATATAGATGCTACTTTGAATTATCTGTTGGATAAGGGAGAAAAAATGGGATTGCATATAGAATACAAGGTGAATATATCCCAAACATTTACCATAGAAATGTATGCAATGAATATTCTTCTTGGAAATCTGCTTGATAATGCCATAGAAGCAGCAGGAAAATCAAATGAAAAGTTTATTAAGCTGCATATTCTGGGAGAAAAGGATATGTTAGTTGTACAGGTAAAGAACAGCTATACAGGAAATCTTAGAAAAAAAGGAAAACAGTTACTTAGCACCAAAAACCAAAAAGGGCATGGAATTGGGTTAAGCAATGTTCGAAATCTGGTGGAAAGTAAAAATGGAAGATTGAAGATTGATTATGATGAAAATGTCTTCTGGGTGGAGGCAATTTTATATTTATAAGGAAAGTGAGTGTGTGTCAGATGATGTACACTCACTTTTTTTGAGTAGAAATCCGCCTGCTCCATTTCCCTCGGTTAATTTTGTCAGATTTTTGGTTAATTTTGCGATGGTGGTTGAACATGTGATTTTTGTATGGTAAAATCCGAATGCACCATTTTACAATTTTATCTATGATAACCAAATGCCAAAAGCATTGTATTCAAAACTTTTTTAAACGAAAGGAATAGGAAAATGAGAAAAAAAGTACAAACAATTTTATTAACTGGAACATTAGCATTGAGTCTTTTTGTAACAGGATGCCAAAAAGGAAAGAATGGCGAAGAAAAAGCGGGAAGCTCTTACTATGCTACAGAAGAAGAAATTACTTCTGTAAAAGATCAGTTAGGAGATGACATTACATCCGGAAAAGTCTGGTTTAATGGAAAAGTGCTAGAAGCTCCAATTAAGGTAAAAGAGTTACAGGATATGGGATTTGATTTTGATGAAAATACAAAAAGTCAAATTGAAACATTAAGAGCTGGATTAAGAGTTTTATCTGCTATTTACATGGAAAAGCCGGATGAAGATGGTAAAGGAACAGAAAAAATCAGTGTAAATGTGGCGAATCCAACAAATAAGAAAGTGAATTTGGAAGATGCGGTTATCTCTTCATTTCGTGTAGATAGTAATGAAACGGGAAAATGCATTTTGCCAACAGGAATTACATGGAAGGCTACAAAGGAAGAAGTAGATGCAGCGTATAAGGATGCAGAAAAATACGAAATGGAGACAACGACAAGTTATTATTATAGCAGTGAAGTGGATGGCGTAAGTACAAAATACTATGTTAGTTTTGAGAAACAAGAAGATGGTACATTTGAGTTGGCAAGTTATGGATATGATATAAATTATTAAATAACTGTACCAACCGTATGAAATACTACTAAGATTTCCTGTAAATTCGTGTTCGAATATACAGGAAATCTTAGAAAAAAGGAAAACAGTTACTTAGCACCAAAAAGGAAAAAGGGCATAGAATTGGTTTAAGCAATGTTCGAAATCTGGTGGAAGTAAAAATGGAAGATTGAAGATTGATTATGATGAAAATGTCTTCCGGGTGGAGGCAATTTTATATTTATAAGAAAAGTGAGTGTATGTCAGATGATGTACACTCACTTTTTTTGAGTAGAAATCTGCCTGCTCCATTTGTTTTGGTTAATTTTGTCGAGTTTTTGGTTAATTTTGCTATGATGATTGAGGATGTAATTTGGGTGTGATAAAATTTGGATATAAAAAATGTATATATTTTTTTAGTGAAAAGACACAAAAACGGTGGTGTAAGGAGAGAATTGAATTTGTATAAATAGTTAGGATGTCAAAAAACTTAAACTAATTTGACAAGTGTTCAAAAAACTACAGGCTTTTGACACTTTAAACATAAATGAAAAAGGGAATGGGGCAGATTTAAGAATAAGTATGTTCATTTTTAGTGCGGAATGAATTAAAAAAATAAAATTTAGCTAAGGGGGCTTATTTATGGAGAAAAAGAAAACGGCAGTAGAGGTGTATTTATCTGCTGTGTTTAAATGGGGACTAATTATATTAGTATGTGCATGTTTATGTGCTACAGTTACATTTAACACGGAGAAGTTATTGGGATTTTATCCAGAAGTTCCGTGGTTTGCTACAATTTTATTTGCACTTATGGACGTAATGTTTTTTGTATTTGCCATAGCTCTTGTAAAGACATCTTTTGATAAGGATGGATATTTGAAAGAAGGAAAGTTGCGAATTGGTAAACTATTTTCTTCTTGTGTATTGATTATACAATGGAATTATATTTTGTATATGATTCCTTCAAGAACATTTTGGGGATTTTTATTTTTCTTTTTGGTTTTAATGGCATTTTTCCTAGATATTAAGTTATTGTTGATAAGTGGAATGATTTGCATGGGCTCTCTGTTTGTTGCATGGGTGGGAAGGGGGACGGAGCTTTTGCCAGTCAAGGATGAGTTGTTTATAACAGATGTTATCATGTGTTTAGTAGGACTTACCTTATCATTGGCCGGTTTAACCGTTTTTGTTTATTTTGTATCACATTTTCTGGTAAATGCAAAAAAAGATGAGTTAGAACAGAATAACGAAAGAGTAAAAAATGTTTTAAATCAAGTAAACTTTATTGCAACGAAGTTGGATGAAGCAAGCAACTCGCTTGTGGAAACTGCTCAGAATGAAAGTGCATCTACAGAAGAATTATCTGTAATTAGCGAAAATTTATTGGAAAGCAGCTCTACCATGTTGGACAAATCTGTGCAAAGCAAGGAAAATCTTGTATGCTTAGAGTTAAGTAGTGAACAGATGGAAAGTAAGATGCAGAATGTAGAACAAATTTCTAAGAAGCTTGTAGATATTTCGGTATCAAATGAACAAGCATTAAGTCATTTGATGAGCATGAGTGAAGAGGTAGAACAATCTACTGATAATACAAGAAAAGTGACGGAAAAACTGTTACAAGAATCTGGTGAAATTGGAAAGACATTAGATATTATCAATGAAATAGCAGAGTCTATTAATTTGCTTGCACTAAATGCTTCTATTGAAGCAGCTCGTGCAGGAGAAGCCGGAAAAGGATTTGCAGTGGTAGCACAGGAGGTTGGACGTTTAGCGGATAGTACAAAAGAATCGCTAAAAAATGTAAATGATGTGGTATCAAAAGTACAAAGAGGAAGCGCAGATGTGTCTAGGTTTATGAACCAAAATGCGGAACAATTGTTAGGGCAGAACAAAGTTATCGTGGAAACGGTACAAGAAGTCCGCAATATGATGGAATTGTTAAAGCAATCAGTGGATGCCATTGCACAGGCAGATGCGATTCGAAGAGAACAAAATCAAATTATTCAGGAAACTGTAAAAATCAATGAAGATATTGCAGAGAGAATTCATCAGGAGAATAACGAATTTTCCAATATTGCGGATATGGTACATGGAAATACGCAGGAAATTATGGTACTTTCTGAACAGGTAGATAATCTGGATAATATGATAAAGGAATTGGAGAAATTGTTAGAAGAGTAAAATGGAAAAGCTGGGAAGTGGTACGCACTGAAATTGGTAAGCTTCCCAGTATACAACATTCTTTGAACAGCCACTTTCAGGTTCCCCCTAAGTGGCTGTTTTAAATTGGTTGAAATGAAGTCGCACAGATGGTTTTAAAACGGTTTGTGTGACTATTTTTGGTGGATTTTTGGATTAGTATTGAGGTATAATGGTTATTAGTAATAGTATTGAAACTTGTGAAAAAGATGTCGTACAAGAAACTTAAAGATGTACCATGAAATGGTAAGTTATATGGAAGGCAAATAACGGTGAGGTTATGGGAATTTATCTAAATCCTGGAAATGGAAAATTTAAAATAACAACAAATTCGAAAATTTATGTAGATAAAACAGAGTTAATTGAAGAAACCAATCAAGTTATAAATACAGAGCAGCGTTTTGTATGTGTGAGCAGACCAAGACGTTTTGGAAAGTCAATTGCAGCAAATATGCTGGTGGCTTATTATGATAGAAGCTGTGATTCGGCAGAACTGTTCGCCAATTATAAAATCAGTAAATAAGAAGAATACCAAAAGCATTTGAATCAATACAATGTGATTGCATTAAATATGCAGACCTATTTAAGCAGAGCAAAGAACATTAAAAATATGCTTGCCTACTTTCAGAGTGGTGTAATTGAAGAATTGAAAGAAATGTTTCCAAATGTAGTGTTAAAAGAAAATATTTTCCTTGGAGAAGCCTTGGAGAAAATTTATAGCAAAACAGGAGAACAGTTTATTTTCGTTATAGATGAATGGGATTGTGTTTTAAGAGAAAAAGGTTTTTCGCAGAAGGATTATACGGAATATCTGGATTATTTGCGTAATTTGCTAAAGGATCAAGTTTATGTTGCCCTTGCGTATATGACGGGAATTTTGCCAATAAAAAAATATGGCTCTCATTCTGCATTAAATATGTTTTTTGAATATTCCATGACGAATCCAAATATGTTCGAAGAATACGTTGGGTTTACAGAGACAGAAGTGTTGGAATTGTGTCGTGAGTACAAGATGGATTTGGAAGAAATGATGAATTGGTATGATGGCTATTCCTTTGAAACAGTTCCACATGTTTATAATCCAAAGTCAGTAGTTGAAGCGATTATAAGAAAACAATTTGGCAGCTATTGGACTAGAACAGAGGCTCATGAAGCGCTAAAGTGTTATATAGACATGAATTTAAATGGTTTAAAAGATGCCATTACCTGTATGTTTTGTTGGCTAGTCTGTTACAAAAAGCAGCAGACTAGCATCCAATTAAAACCTCTTTACTGTAAAAAGGCAAATCTCTATATTTTTCTTCTTTCCAAATGGAAAGTCCTTCAAACAAATCTCCACAATTTTTGTACTGAACGGAGAAGAACTGTTACTATGATTTTAGGAAAAACAAGGATAAATATTGATTTATGGAAAAACTATTATTATAATAAAAATATTGGTTTTTTCTATAGAAATAAATAAGTAAATTGATTTCCTATAAAGAATCACATATTCTGTAACAATAAAGAGGAGGGTTTTATGAATAGCGAAAATAACCAGAATGGTTCCAATCAAGATGATAAGCAGAATAATAAGCAAAATAAGGGTGGATTGGTAGCTGCCATCATTGCCACTATCTTAATATTTTTCTTTGTAAGCTGGATTCGGGAGAAGGTAGAGGAGAGTACAAGAAAAGAAATAACCTATGACGTATTTTTGGATATGTTAGAGGAAGGGAATGTAGAGAGTGTAGAGTTTACTGGAAGCAAGATAGAAATTAAGCCAAAGACACAGGAAAATTCCTACTATGCGGTTACGTATTATACAGGTTATGTAAATGATGATAATTTAGTAGCAAGATTAAATAAAGCAGATGTGAAGTATCAAAGTGTAATAGAAGATACAAGCACAGGTATTTTAGAATTTTTCATGTGGAATGTATTTCCATTTGTATTAGTTTTTGGAAGTATGTGGTTTTTATTCCGTCCAATATTTAAGGGCGGTGGAATGATGGGGGTTGGAAAGTCCAATGCCAAGGTTTATGTGGAGAAAGAAACAGGAGTAACCTTTCAGGATGTTGCAGGACAAGAAGAAGCGAAGGATTCCTTAAGAGAATTGGTAGACTTTCTTCATAATCCTGTCAAGTATGCACAAATTGGTGCTAAATTACCAAAGGGTGCATTGCTAGTAGGACCACCGGGAACGGGAAAAACTTTGTTAGCAAAGGCATTGGCAGGAGAGGCAAAGGTACCATTTTTCTCTCTGTCAGGTTCAGATTTTGTAGAGTTATATGTTGGTGTAGGAGCCTCAAGAGTGCGAGATTTATTTAAGCAGGCACAACAGAAAGCTCCATGTATTATCTTTATTGATGAAGTAGATGCCATAGGTAAAAGTAGAGATGGTCATCATGGTGGAAATGATGAAAGAGAGCAAACCTTAAATCAGTTATTGTCAGAAATGGATGGATTTGATACCTCAAAAGGACTTGTTGTATTAGCAGCAACAAATAGACCGGAGGTTCTTGATAAAGCTTTGTTGCGTCCGGGACGATTTGACCGAAGAGTAATCGTAGATAAGCCGGATTTAAAGGGACGTATAGACGTGCTACGAGTTCATGCAAAGAATGTTATGATGGATGAAAGCGTAGATTTAGAAGAAATTGCCCTAGCAACCTCTGGAGCAGTAGGTTCTGATCTGGCAAATATGATAAATGAAGCAGCTATTATGGCTGTAAGAGTACTCGGATACGAAGAATATTCAAAAATCAAATACGGTTCTTATCCCAATAACGGCCGTATGATGGCAGAAAAACTCGATTTGTTTGACTATATGGTTGGTGAATATAAATAT
>JAFQAU010000084.1 GCA_017399885.1 Lachnospiraceae bacterium | reverse complement strand
TTGGAATATACCAAGTGGTATTTGGGAGAATTTATTTCCAAATACCTAAAGTGAAAGGGGGAGATTGTAATGAGACAAAGAAAACGCAAAAAAAGACAGGAGAGATTAAAGCGCATGCTTGCCAGTTTGGTTGCTATATTCTTGGTAATGGGTATGGGAACACTGGGGACACTGGCATATTTAAGTACACTAAGTGAGAAGAAGCAGAATACGTTTACGGCAACAAAAAATATTTCTCTTACTTTAGAAGAACCCAATTATAATGAATACACTGATGACAATAAGACTACACTGCGTTATCCAGATGCACCCAATCCGGATAAGTTTCAACCGGGAGAGATTTATACAAAGGATCCTACCTTATATAATACAACTGGAATGGCTACAGATGGGGAACTGGCAGAGGAGTGGGTGGCAATCCGTGTGGACTATAAAATTGGAGATACTAGTGTAACACGAACTGAATTAGAGAGTAAATTGATTGAAGAAATTGAATTTGATCCAACCAACAGTTGGATACTTGCTGACAGTAAATTGGGACTAGATGGAACCGGAAAATATGAAATATACATATATAAATACAAGTTAAAAGCACAAGATGAACTTGTTGAAGGGAAAACATACTCGGAATTAAAAGCTGCTACAATAATAGCTTCTGATGGTGCGAACGTTGGGGCGAAGACCACGCCTTTGTTTAGACAGATACAAATTAAAGCCCAGAGTGCTCTAGTAGCTACATACACTTCCATGGAAAATGTGCCTGGCTTTGATATTGATATTATCGGTGGAGCCATAAAGGATCAGGATGACAATTTAGAGGATGCTATAGATAGTGCTAAGTGGAATGATACAAGCACATATTCATATAAGGTAAGTAAGGCATTGGTGGATTTATTAAAGAATGCTACATAGGGATTCTTGGGAGCGTTCGGCTCATAGTGCAAGATGTTACATAAGGATTTGAGGCTGTATGTAAGTTGTGGTGAAAAATCGAAATCAGCTTCCATGATTTTGGAACAGGTTAGCTGGGGCTGACTTGCTACATGATTTTTTACCTTTATTATACAAAGTTAACATGTATGAAATTGTGATAAGATGGTTATGGAAAATAACAAGGGGGCATTTTTATGAGTAAAGACAAATTTAAAAAAGTAAGAAAGGCGATTATGGGCATTTGTGCCGTAGGGTTAATTGTAGTTTTGACCGTGGCGGGTACACTGGCGTATTTGAGCACGACTTCTAATGTTGTTAAGAATACGTTTATTGCTACAGGAGGGATAAGCTTAGGCTTGGTGGAGGAAAATTATAATATTGAAGTTGATAATAATGGGACCCTTAAGTTTCCTGCAAAACCAAATCCAAAAAATTTCCATCCAGGAGTTACCTATGATAAGGACCCAATTTTGTATAACACAACAGGAACAGCTGATGGTGGTTTAGAGTGGGTAGCACTTCGGATTGATTATAAAATTGATAGTGTTGCGAAAACATATGCAGAGATGATAGCAGATGATACTGATTCAAACACGGCTACAATAGAGGGAATGATAGGAAGCATTACCTTTGATAAGACCAATTGGATACAAATAGTAGAGGGAAAATATACGAATTATAGTAGCTCGTATAAATTTGATATTTGGGTATATAAGTATCCGTTAAAATCAAGTACTACTGTAAATAGTGGCTCTGGTACTAGTGCAACATCAGTGGCCGCGTCAACAGCAGATATTAACACAGAAAGAACTACAGCGTTATTTGAAAGTATTACTATAAAAAACCAAGATAAGTTAGAAAAAAACGGTTATGACATGAATAGCTTGCCTGACTTTGATATTTATATACAAGGTGGTGCTGTAAAACATGATGATGTAGAGTTTCCGTTTGCTTCTACTAAAGAATTAGATGATAACGATGTAAATCCTACAACTGTGAATGAGGAAGCAAAGGCTAAGACTTCTTATAAAATTACAGAGGCTTTGGTGGATTTATTGTATGATAAAACACCTACCACTTAAGATGGATTAGGTAACAGTTCAAACAGCTCTGCCAGTTTGTGGCGCTGACCGTAACAAAGGGTAATCGAAATTATCCAAGGAGGGATAGATATGAGTGATAAGAAACAGGGAATAAGTAAGAAACAGATATTTACCATGGCAGTTGCCATGGTGTTGGTAGCAGTAATTTCAGTAGGGGCTACATTGGCATATTTAAATGTTACTACAACTACAAAACATAATATTTTTACAGGTAGCGAGGGGATTGGTTTGGATATAGATGAGCCAAGCTATGATCCTGATAAATCAAATGGTTATACACCGGGAACAGTGTTTGCAAAGGACCCTATTTTAAAGAATACAACTGCAGATGCAAATACATCTGAGTGGGTAGCAATGAAGGTTACTTATTGTTCCTATGAGTCGACTAGTCAGACAAGTACACCCATTACTTATACAGAAATGCAAAAATATATCAAACCAATCGTTTTTGATGATGATGCATCAACAGGAAAATGGAAGAAGATAGCTGGTGGTAAAGATAGTGATAAATATGTGATATATATGTATAAAACAGCAGTTGCCGGACAAGATAAAACAGAACCATTATTCGAACAAATAGAAATATGGTCACAGAGTGAGTTGCAAACTAAATGGGGCAGTACAACAGACTTTTTGATGGACTTTGACATTCAGGTAGCAGGAGCTGCAATAAAAAATGAACAGAGTGTGACTACTTTTTCATCTGTAGCTGCAGCAGAACAGGCAAATATTGAAAATGCACTGATTGCCTTGTTCCCTGCAACTAATTAGTCGATACAGTAACTCATGTATGTGTCTGTAGATTATAAGCTATAAGTGCAAATATTAAAATACTTTTTGTAATAGTGTAACCACTGAATAAAACCGTTACTAGCCTCTATTAGGTTAAGAGGGGATTGCCATTGGCGTGTTGGGAAACTAACACGCCAATGGTGGCAAATATATATTGGATGGAAATTTTAAGGAGGTGACTATCATGACAACACCAGAACTAAAAAAAAGATTTGTGATTGCAATAATGGGGATTGTTATGGTAGGACTTCCTTTTGTGTTTGGAACCTGGGCATATTTGCAACACCAGACAGATGATGTTATAAATACATTTACTTTTGGAACAGGCGTGGAACTGGAATTAAATGAACCAAAATACATGCAGGATGAAAGAAGGAATGCCTTCACCCCTGGGATGTTAATAGATAAAGATCCTACAGTCTTGGTACCGGAGAATGCTATGGAAGAGGAATACATAGCTGTGGTAGTAAAGTACTATAAAGAAGTAGTGAAAGATGATACCATTATATTAGAGGAAATATCCTATGAACAGTTTAAGGCAGATTATGCCACTATTTATAGTTTTTCAAAAAACGGAAGTGTTACAGATGGAAAACTTTCTATTAGTAAGGAAAAAGAAGAGGATTATGATGTGGTAGAGGGAATAAGAGAAGGATGGGTTACGGACGATAATAATGTGTTTTATTATGGGACCTATAATGGTGGAAATGTATTATTGACACCAGTAACAACAGGTAGTAGTATTACCTTGTTTGATAAAGTTAAAATTTTGGAAGATTATGATCATGTATACGAAAAGGCGGATACTTATAAGGTAACAAAGAATGGAGAATTTCAGTGGAATAAAACGGTAAGTAAAGGACAGTTGGTAGGCTTTCAAATTGATGTTACTGCTTATGCGGTGCAAGGAAATCTCCCTTCGGATGAGGGAATAAAGGCTTTAGAAGAATTGTTACCTAAGTAGTTTTTATAGATTTTGGAGGATGATATGTATTCTCTATAAACGGTTACTATGGAAAAAAAGATGCAATAAGAGGGAGTTTTGTGTGTATGGAGGTGAAAATATGAAAAAAAGGAGAATAGGACTTGTGGTTGTATGTATGTTTCTTTTTTTTATCATAGGCATTTCCTACGTTTATGCACAAAATATAAATACTGCCACTAATGTGGTAACCATTGGACATGTGGAGATTGCATTACATAATGAAGATGATGAAGCTGTAAATAATGGAAGTCGAAAAATACTTCCTGGAGATACGATCGGTAAGAAGGTTACCGTAGAGAACATAGGAGACTATGCTACATATATCCGTGTTAAGGTAAAAAAAGAATGGGTAGGGGCAATTGGATTAAGAGGAGAAGAAATTTGTATACATCCGGTGGAAGGATGGACAAAAGGAACTGCGCTTGAAGCGGAAGATGGATTTGAGTACTATTATTATAAAAATATTGTAGGGAGTGGGGATTCGGTAATCTTTATGGAAAATTATACCTTAGATGCAAATTTATTTACCAACGAAGATATGGTAAAGAACCAGAATGCAAAAGGGAAGATTACCATAGATGCAGAAGCAGTACAGGCAGATTATTATAGCCCTACTTATGTAAATGGTAATGTTGTGGCGTGGCCTAATATTGCATTTGGAGAAGGTTACGTAAATCAAGTTCCAAACCAGACTGTTGTTACCCAATCGGCAGTAACAGGAAGTGGTGTAGAGTTTGTGGGAAATAGTGGGAGTTTTGTTTCTTTTGATAAAAATCAGGGTGGTACAGATTTGTTTTTAAGTGTAAAAGGACTAATGCCTGGACAAAGTGTTACACAAACAATAGATATTACCAATACTTTAACAGAACCTATTGAGGTGTTTATGTATGCCAAAATTCCTGAAGATATTATGAGAATTGCCAGAATGGATAGTGAGTATGAATTGCTAACAAGCTTAACACTAACGGTTGAATCCACCGCTGTTGGAAAAACAATTTATCATGGACCGCTTTTTGAACATAGTGATTCAAAGGATATGCTTTCTGCGGAACGGGCAATTTCTTTGGGAATATTTCAGCCGGGAAAATATGAGCATTTAATTGCATCCGTTGAACTGCCGGGAAGCTGGTCAAAAGCGTATTGCCAGACCAGAGTAGATTGGGTGTTTACCACCGAAAGATTAGGAGGATCTACAACGCCACCTGATTCGGAACCAAATGAAGGTGGACAGGGTACGATAGCTACTGGTAATCCACCGAGACAACCTGGGGGATATGAGGATGCAACACCAACGGTTAGTTTTACACCTAGTGTTAGTGCATCTGCTACAGTGGAACCAACTAATAACGTAATACAAGAAACTAACGCTCCAAATGAAGAGAAACCAACACCTACCAGTGGGATAATTGAGACGGAAATCCCGCTTCCTACGGAAAAAGTAGAGGAAGAGACGCCAAAACCAACTGTGGTTTCTAATTGGGAGATGGCAACCCATACAATAACCTTAACACCAAAGCCCTCTAAAAGACCGAATCCACAGATACCAGAACAAATTCCAACCAAAACTGGGGATAGCGCACCTATTGTGTTTTGGAGTGTTTTGGCTATAGTATCTTTGGTAGGATGTATATGGAGTATAAGAAGGATTTGTAGAAGGGGTTAGCCTTATGGCTAACTGTCTGCTATTAAAAAAATAAATTGAGAAAAGGATTATAAAAATGAAGGATAAGGCACATGGTATAATTTTATGTATTTGTATTATAGTTTTTCTATTATCAGGATATCAACTGCTAAAAATTAAAGGAAACTATGAAGAAGGAGAAAGAATTTATAGGGAAGTAATAGAGCAGGTTGTTGTAACGCCAGAACCCGTGGATACACCGCAGAATTCAGATGATAAAGAAAAAACAAAGAAGAAAAAGAAAGAAATCCCTATGATAAAGGTGGATTTTGAAACCTTAAAACAGATAAATCCAGACATAGTTGGATGGCTATATATTCCGTATAGTAATATTAGCTATCCCTTGCTCCACACAGATAATAATGACACGTATTTGAAGCAGACTTATGATAAACAAAATAGTACCTTTGGAAGTATTTTTATGGATTATCAGAATACATCAAATCTTTCTGATAAGCATACAATTATTTATGGACACAATATGAAAAATGGTTCTATGTTTGGTACCTTAAAAAATTATTGTGATGAGGATTTTTTAGAAAAAAATAAGGTGTTTTATATTTTAACACCAGAGGGTAATTATCGTTATCAAGTTTTTTCTTATCATGTAGCAGATGCTATAGGGAGAGTTTACCAGGTTGCTTTTGAGGACAATTTGGCATACCAGTCTTATTTGGATTTGGTAAATCAAAGCTCTTATATAAATTCAGATATAGAAGTGACTACAGAGGATAGGACCCTTACTTTATCAACCTGTACGTCCAATGATGATAAAAGGTTTGTTGTACATGCCAAACTAATGAAAGTAGAATAAATTGCTATTTTTAAGGGTTTTAGCCTATTATAAATGTATTTTGGATATGTTTATAATGGGCTGAAAGTGTTTTTTGGGATAGAGTATCTGACGGGATGTTGCTGCTATAATCAAAGGTATATTTTTTTTAAAACATTCATAAAATTTATTAATACACCAAGATTACTTTTGTTTTGAAGGAGGAGCTATGCAGGAACAGTTTCAGATTTATAAGGATATACAGGCAAGAACAAATGGAGAAATTTATATAGGTGTGGTTGGTCCGGTTCGAACAGGAAAATCCACGCTAATAAAGCGTTTTATGGATTTACTGGTAATACCTAATATATTGGATGTACATAGTAAAGAGCGTGCTATTGATGAACTTCCACAGTCTGCCACCGGGAAAACAATCATGACAACAGAGCCTAAATTTATACCAAAAGAAGCGGCAGAAATCTTTTTATCTGAGGATACACAAGTAAAGATTCGTCTAATTGATTGCGTGGGTTATATGGTGGAAGGCGCAGTGGGACATAAGGAGAATGAACAGGAAAGGATGGTAAAGACACCCTGGTTTTCTTATGATATACCATTTAGTGAGGCAGCTAAAATAGGAACGCAGAAAGTTATAAATGAACATGCAACCATTGGTTTTGTGGTTACTACCGATGGGAGCTTTGGAGAATTGCAAAGGGAAGCTTATGAACCTGCAGAGGAGAAAACTATTGCTGAGTTAAAGGCAATTGGTAAGCCTTTTATTGTATTGTTAAATAGTATACATCCCTATAGTGAAGAAACCACAAAATTAGCAGAGGCATTGGAGGAAAAATATAATATACTAGTTATTCCTGTAAATTGTGAACAATTGCGAAGAGAAGATGTAACCAATATGATGGAGAGAATCCTATCGGTATTTCCTATTAGTCAAATCAATTTCCATATGCCAAAATGGGTAGAGATGTTAGGAAATGAACACCCTCTAAAACAGGCAATTATTTCTTCTATTAAAGATGTATTTTCGAAAATGGAACTTATGAAAGATGCAACTGCTACCAATTTGCAAATAGAAAATCCATATATACGTAGAATGAAATTAGAGCAAATAGATATGGAAGAAGGAATTGTTCGGATACAAGTAGATATGGAAGAGGCCTATTACTATCAGATAATTAGTGAGATGATAGGAGTTACCATAACTAGTGAGTATCAGCTTATGAAAACCCTGCAGGAACTTGCAAAAAATAAATTATCCTATGATAAAATTTCAATGGCAGAAGAGGAGGTAAGACAAAAGGGTTATGGAGTCGTAACCCCTTCTATTGATGAAATATCTGTTGCTGAACCGGAAATCATTCGTCATGGAAATAAGTATGGAGTAAAAATTAAAGCTGTGGCACCCTCTATTCATATGATTAAAGCAAATATAGAAACGGAGATTGCGCCGATTGTGGGAAGTGAAGAGCAGGCAAACGACTTGATTGGATATATTAAAGACAACGCTACAGATAATCCTGCAGGCATTTGGGAAACCAGTATATTTGGAAAATCCATTAAACAATTGGTAGAAGATGGTATACAGGGAAAGGTTGGAAAGCTAACAGATGAAAGTCAGATGAAGCTGCAGGATACCATTCAGAAGGTGGTAAATGATAGTAACGGTGGCTTAGTTTGTATTATCATTTAAAGAAATTTGTGGATCCATACAAAAGAAATATATTATAACAGGTCAGACCATGGATGAAATGTTGGTTACTGTTCAGAGGTAGCTCTTCGCACTATGATGCGACGAAAAGTTTGTCCTTTAGGGCGAAGAGCGTAAGATAAGGTAGTACAGGATGGTTTGGGACAATTTCAAGTGAGAAGATTGCCCAAACGTTACTGTTATCCCGGTAGTTTTGTGCAAAAGTATTAAAAGTTGACAAAATTGCAATAGACTGCTATAATGCTCTTGTTTATGTTAAAATTTGATTAAAAATTTAAGATGTGTAAGGGACCAGAGATATTTTTAAATATCAAATATAGCATGAAAGAAAAGTCGCAAGTATTTTTGAACCCTAATCTTAAAGTTAATCAATTGTTTTGAAGATTTGCTAAGGATAACACATATGCCAACTTTAAGGAGGTAACATATGAATAGTCACATAGTTAAGTTATCTGCGTTAGGTTTAGCAGGTATCACATGGTTACAAGCAAGTACTATGTCGGTACAAGCTCAGCAGATAGTACTTACTGATAACAACTCTGTAGCAGGAGTAACCGTTTCCTTAGATGCGTATGCCAAGAATACGCAGACAGGAAATGTAGAGACAAGCAAAAGCGTTGTAGAAGCAAGTGGAGATGCAGCATTAGCAGCTGTGAATGCTGTTGTTGCAGAAGAGATTCAACTCAACATCAAATATGATCGTTTGGGAATTGCTAATGTAGAAGAGTCATTAAATGTTAGACAAAAGGCAAGCACAAGTTCCAAAATTGTAGGAAAAATGGGAAAAAATGCTGCATGTAACATTGAAAAGGTTACAAAGGACGGTTGGGCAAAGATTAAATCTGGTAACGTAACCGGATATGTATCTACAGAATATTTGGTTATGGATGAGGAAGCAGAAGAGCTTGCATTCCAGGTAGGAAAGAAAATGGCTACCGTTGAGACTCAGACATTGAATGCCAGATTTTTGCCAAGTACAGAATCAGCAAAATATACATTAGTTCCAAATGGCGAGAAACTAGAGGTTATAAGAGAGAACATAAGTGAAGAATATGTGAGCAAATTTATTTCAAAACATTTTAACAGTAAGGATACAAAAGCCTATATTAGTGATGTGAACCAAGAAACTATGAAAGAAGAATTGGATGATTGGATTTGTGTCGCTATTGATAATGAAAAGGTATTTGTAGCAAAAGAATTTGTTACGTTTTCTTATGAATTAGAGAGAGCAACTTCAACTGAAACAGAGGGTGAAGAAGGGAATGGGGCTGTAAGTTCGGTACGTAGTTCTATGGTTGCTTATGCCAAGCAATTTATTGGAAATCCATATGTATATGGTGGGACCAGTTTAACAAATGGAACGGATTGTTCTGGATTTGTTATGAGAATTTATGAGCATTTTGGTTATGGATTACCTAGAACATCTGCTGCACAGGCGGGAGCAACAAGAACAATTTCTTCATCAAGTGCGAAGCCGGGAGATTTATTCTTCTATGGTTATGGAAGTTCAGTTAGTCATGTTGCTATGTATATTGGTAATGGACTTGTTGTTCATGCTAGTAACGAGCGAACAGGAATTAAGATTTCCAATGCGTATTATCGTACACCAATAAAGGTTGGGCGCGTTATTAATGACTAATGAATATTTTTGTGAACAGTCTGAAAAATTTTATATAAGTTGTTTCAAAATAATTCCTTTTGAGTTATAATCTCAAAGGGAATTATTTTTCTTTATTTATAATAAATATGCTTTTTCAATAAAAAGCGTTCCCCAAAAATGAGATAACTGCATTTGTATTATGACTAAATGTATGAATTATAGGCAGAATATAGCAGTATAGTTGAATTAAATTTTTATTAAGATTTGCAATCTAGTCTTGGAAGGTGGATGAAGGAAAAAAAGAGGAAAGGTAAAATATGCAAACACACATCTTTCATCCTTTTGTTTGCGCTTATCAAATATGAACTAGATAAGCTTGGTGTATTTATGGATACTTTTTCTTATATTTTAATTTGCATTGTAGTTTTTATTGTTTTTGTTTGTATCAAATCAAAACATGACAAGAATGAGATATATGCCAGATATCAATACAAAAATGAAAAAGAGTGGGGGCAAGTTCCTCTCACTACTTATACCCAAGAGAAATTTCAAGCTATTAAAGAGTATTATTTGGCAAATAGAGGAAATTACGATGTAGATGATATTACGTGGAATGACGTGGATATGGATACTATTTATATGTTAATGAATAATACGCAAAGTTCCATGGGAGAAGATTATTTGTATGCCACTCTTCGTAAGTTAGAGATGAGTGAAGAAAAATTACAGGAACGTGAGAGATTGATTTCTTTTTTTCAGAATAACCCTGGAGAAAGAGATAAGCTACAAGTAGAATTTCGTTTCATGGGGAAATTGAAAAATCTTTCACTGTATAAGTATATAAATACTACAGAGAGTATTCCAACTCATAATCCTATTGCAAGTATATTTATGGCAAGTGTATTGGTGTTGTCATTGGTATTAATGGGATTATCCTGTGTTACATCTATACCTGCCATTTATGGCGTGGTTATGTTCGTTTGTTCTGTGGTGAATAATATAATTCATTATTTTCACAGAAAAGCAAAAATCGAAAAATACTTTAGTGTATTTATGTATATTATTCGTGTATTAGATGGGGCAAAATCTATACAAAAATTGTCCATTCCCAAGTTACAGAAATATTTTATGCGATTACAGGAAATCACAAAAATGTTTGCGGATTTTGAAAGAGGCTCCTTTATTGTATTTTTTGATAATAAAGCACAGGGTTCTTTCTTTGATATGTTTTTAGATTATTTTCGAATGTTATTTCATATAGATTTGATAAAATTTGATTTTATGGTAAAAAAGGTCCATGAAAAAAGGAAAGAGTTAAATGAAATCTATGAAATTCTAGGATTGTTAGATGCGATGATAGCAGTGGCTTCTTTTAGAACTTTGTTTGAAGACAGGTATTGTGTTCCGGAGCTTTCTAAGGATAATAAACCAATTTTTGATATGATTGCAGGTACGCATCCGTTAATTGACAATCCTGTAGCAAATAGTATACGTACAAGTGGATCTATCCTTATTACAGGATCTAATGCATCCGGGAAATCCACTTTCATTAAAACTGCTGCCATTAATGGAATTCTGGCCCAGACTGTTCACACTGCTTTAGCAACAAGGTATCAGGCTTCCTATTTTAAGATTTATTCTTCTATGGCACTTCGTGATGATTTACAAAGTAATGAAAGTTACTATATTGTGGAGATTAAATCCTTAAAGCGTATTTTAGAACAGGTAAATACAGATATTCCAACCTTGTGTTTCGTAGATGAGGTACTTAGGGGCACGAATACCCTTGAGAGAATTGCGGCGTCTTCCTACATCTTAAAAAGCCTGGGAGAAAGCAATGCCATTTGTTTTGCGGCTACCCATGATTTAGAATTAGCACATATTTTGCAGAAATATTATGAAAATTATCATTTTGAAGAGCAGGTGGAAAACAATGATATAATCTTTGATTATTCTTTAAGAAAAGGGAAAGCCATGACTAGAAATGCAATTAAATTGCTTGGTATTATGGGTTATGATAAAAAAATTATTGAGTCTTCCGAAAAGCTTGCCAATGATTTTCAAAAGAATGGTGTTTGGGAACAGATATAATGGCTAAATAATTTTTAAAACTTTATGCATGGATATGCGTAGATGGTTAAGAGTGTTTTGTTTGATTATAGTAAACACTCATGTATTCCTATGTATGAAAAGAAAATAAAAGAAAGGTAAAATACAAGCGCACATCTTTTAATCTATGTGTGTTTGTGCTTATTATGCTTAAGTAAACTTGGGTTTGATAAGCTTGGTATAAATTATGAGTGAAAAGTTAACACCAATGATGCAGCAATATATGGATACAAAACAGGAGTATAAGGATTGTATTTTATTTTATCGTTTGGGAGATTTTTATGAAATGTTCTTCGAGGATGCTATTACAGCATCTAGGGAATTAGAAATAACTTTAACGGGAAAAAGTTGTGGTTTAGAGGAACGAGCTCCTATGTGTGGAATTCCGTATCATGCAGTAGATGGATACCTAACCAGATTGGTAAATCGAGGTTATAAAGTGGCCATATGTGAGCAAGTGGAGGATCCGAAAGCTACCAAGGGAATTGTAAAACGGGAAGTGGTTCGTATTGTAACTCCTGGAACGAATTTGAATACTCAGGCATTAGATGAAACGAAAAACAATTATTTGATGGGAATTTATTACCATTTGGGAGTTTATGGAATCTCCACTGTAGACATTACAACGGGGGATTATTATCTGACAGAAGTAGACAATGGTAGAAAGGTAATAGATGAAATTCATAAGTTTTCTCCGTCTGAAATTATTTGTAATCAAGAGGTACAAGCTTTTGGAATTCCTTTACAGGAAACTGCAGATAGATTAAATATTGCTATATCTGTTTTGGAGGATTGGTATTTTGATTTTACCATGTGTGAGAGATGTTTAATGGAACATTTCAAGGTAAAAGCATTAGAAGGTCTTGGGATAAAGGATTACCCTGTTGGTACAATTGCAGCAGGATGTATTATGCAGTATTTAATTGAGACTCAGAAAAATACATTATCCCACATTACCGGAATTACTCCATATGCTGCAAATTCCTATATGATTCTGGATAGTGCTACTAGAAGAAATTTGGAATTGGTGGAAACATTAAGGGAGAAGCAAAAGAAAGGCTCTCTTTTGTGGGTTCTTGATAAAACAAAAACAGCCATGGGCGCAAGATTGTTGCGTAACTATATAGAACAACCACTTATAGATGCAAAAGCCATAGAAGAACGTTATGATGCTATTGAGGAACTTAATGCACAGGTAATTACCAGAGAGGAATTGAGAGAGTATTTAAATCCAATCTACGATTTAGAACGTTTAATTGGAAAAATTTCATATATGTCAGCAAATCCTAGAGATTTAGTGGCATTTCTATCTTCAATTGAAATGATTCCACCTATAAAGTCATTACTAAGAGATGCTGTTTCGGATGAATTAAAAAGAATATATAAAAGTCTGGATTCCCTAGAAGATTTGGCAACACTTATAGCAGCAGGTATTGGAGAAGAGCCACCAATTGCTCTTAAGGAAGGAGGAATTATTCGGGAGGGTTACAATGAAGAGGTAGACAAGCTTCGAAAAGCAAAAACCGAAGGAAAAACCTGGCTTGCGCAATTGGAAGATAGGGAACGGGAAAATACAGGGATAAAAAATCTTAGAGTGAAATTTAATAAGGTATTTGGTTATTACTTGGAGGTAACCAATTCTTATAAAGACTTGGTCCCAGACTCATGGACTAGAAAACAAACGTTAACAAATGCTGAAAGATATACTACCCCCGAGTTAAAAGAATTAGAAAACGTAATTCTTGGTGCAGAAGATAAATTATTTGCTTTAGAATATGAGTTATTTGTGGAAATTCGTGAACGTATAGCGGCACAGGTGGTTCGAATCAAGGAAACTGCGAAGGCAATTGCAGGAATTGATGTATATACATCCTTGGCTCTGGTAGCAGAGCAAAATCAATTTATTCGTCCTAAAATTAATACCAATGGTGTATTGGATATTAAAGAGGGAAGACATCCTGTTGTGGAAAAAATGATACACAATGATTTGTTTGTTGCAAATGATACTTATTTGGATGAAGAAGGTCACAGGGTGGCTATAATCACAGGACCAAATATGGCTGGAAAATCTACCTATATGCGGCAAACTGCGTTGATAGTATTAATGGCTCAGATTGGAAGCTTTGTGCCGGCAAAATCAGCAAATATTGGTGTTGTTGATAGAATATTTACCCGTGTAGGTGCTTCGGATGATTTGGCTTCAGGGCAAAGTACATTTATGGTTGAAATGACTGAGGTTGCAAATATTTTAAGAAATGCAACGAAACATAGTTTACTTATTTTGGATGAAATAGGCAGAGGAACAAGTACGTTTGACGGATTAAGCATTGCCTGGGCAGTAGTAGAACACATTGCAAATCCTAGAATTATAGGTGCGAAAACTTTGTTCGCTACACACTATCATGAATTGACGGAACTAGAAGGAAAGCTTGATAGTGTAAATAATTATTGCATTGCTGTACAAGAGCAAGGTGAAGATATTGTATTTTTAAGAAAAATTATAAAGGGTGGTGCGGATCAAAGTTATGGTATTCAAGTTGCCAAGCTTGCCGGTGTGCCTGAGTCTGTTTTAGCGCGTGCAAGAGAAATTGCAGATGAATTGAAAGACAATGATATTGTTGAAAAAGCAAAAAATATCCAAATAAAGAAAAAGTCAGGCTTTGTAGCAGAAGAAAATATAGGAGAAAATCAACAGCTATCATTTTTTACAGGATTTGAGATGGAAACAAAAGAACATCCTATTATACAGGAGATAAAAGATATTGATTTAAATTGTTTAACACCAATGGAAGCTATGAATACACTGTATCAATTGCAAATGAGGTTAAAGAACAAATCATAGAATGTTTTTTATTTTTTTTAGGGTGTTTGAACAGATATATAAGCTTGAGTAGAGGTTTGCTATGAATAAAATAGTTTTGTTAGATCAGAGTACAATTAATAAAATTGCAGCTGGAGAAGTGGTAGAACGCCCATCTGCTGTTGTAAAAGAATTAATAGAAAATGCTATTGATGCAGGTGCAACGGGGATTACGATTGAAATTAAAGGTGGGGGAATTGATTTAATCCGCATTACAGATAATGGAGCGGGTATTCCCAAAGAAGAAATTACAGTTGCATTTAAACGTCATGCTACCAGTAAAATCCGTTCCGTAGAGGATTTGCTTACAGTGTCTAGTCTTGGATTTCGTGGAGAGGCTTTGGCAAGTATAAGTGCAGTAGCACAGGTAGAATTGATAACCAAGACAAGAGGAGAGTTGACAGGAAGTCGTTATGTAATTGAAGGGGGACAGGAAAAAGCTTTTGAGGAAATTGGTTGTCCTGAGGGAACTACTTTTGTAGTTAGGAATTTATTTTTTAATACTCCGGCAAGAAAAAAGTTTCTAAAAAGTGCCCAAACAGAAGCTGGGTATATTAGTGATTTTGTAGAAAGATTATCCATTTCACATCCTAATATATCTTTTAAGTTTCTGAACAATAATCAGCTGAAATTGCATACTTCAGGAAATAATAATTTAAAGGATATTATATACCATGTTTATGGTCGGGATATTACTGCCCAGCTTATAGAGATTAAGAAAGAAACTCCTATTCTCTCTATTAATGGATTTATAGCTAAACCTGTAGTTTCTAGAGGGAATCGTTCCTATATGAATTATTTCATAAATGGAAGATATATAAAAAGTACTATAATCAATAGGGCAATAGAAGAAGGATACAAACCATTTTCTATGCAACATCGATATCCTATGACTGCATTGCATTTTGAAATAGATAGCCGTTATATTGATGTAAATGTTCATCCTACAAAAATGGAAATTCGTTTTACAAATAATCAGGAGCTATACCAAACTATTTTAGGGATTATATCGGATGCGCTTGCAGGAAAAGAAATGATTCCGGAGGTAGTATTAGAAGAGAAAAAAGAAAAAAAAGAGGAAGCGAAAATATTAGTACCGGAGCCATTTGAGAAGAAAAGAATAGAAGAGTTTTCAAAAAAGGAAAAAGAACAAATGGTGCAAAGTCAATATTATGAAGCACCACGGAATGCAGAGACAACTAAACAGGTACAAGAAGCTGCTAAGATCATTCAAAAATTTGAAGAATTAGAAAAAAATAGAAAAGAGGACAAGGAGAAAATAGAATCCATTCCCATTATAAACAAGGTAATGGAAGAAGATGCCTATGAACCGGTTTATAATAAAACCAATAGTACACAAGTAAATCTATTTTCGGAAAATTTGTTGGCAAAAGAGGCAAAGAAGCAACATAGAATTATTGGACAAGTGTTTGGAACATATTGGATTATTGAATATCAAGATAAAATGTTTCTTATTGATCAACATGCCGCCCATGAAAAGGTGCTTTTTGAGCAGACTATGAAAAATATTGAGAAGAAATGTTTTACGTCGCAGATGCTACATCCACCAATTATTCTAACCTTAAACATGCGTGAACAAGAGGCCTTAGAGCACTATTTGCCAGAGTTAGAGAAAATTGGATTTCAAATAGAGGCTTTTGGGGGAAGGGAATTTTCCGTTCGAGCAATCCCAGGAAATTTATTTGGGATTGGGCAAATAGATTTATTAATGGAGTTAGTTGATTCTCTGTTAGAGGAAACTACCCTAAAATCTTCTAATGTAATATTGGAAAAGGTGGCAAGTATGTCTTGTAAGGCAGCAGTGAAAGGAAATACCAAACTTTCCTATGCAGAAGCAGAACAATTAATTGACCAGTTAATGGAATTAGATAACCCATATCACTGTCCTCATGGAAGACCTGTAATTATTTCTATGAGCAAATATGAGTTAGAGAAGAAATTCAAAAGAATTATATAAGTTTTACAATGGAATGAAAATAAGAGGAGGAAGAGATTTGAAAAAACCACTGGTTGTTTTAACGGGACCTACAGCAGTTGGAAAAACAGAGCTGTCTATTGCGCTTGCAAAGGCTATAAATGGTGAGATAATTTCTGCTGATTCCATGCAGGTATATAAACAGATGGATATAGGAACAGCAAAAATTATGCCGGATGAGATGCAAGGTATACCACACTATTTAGTAGATGAATTAGAACCGGATGAAGAATTTAATGTGGTAAAATTTAAAGAATATGCCAATTATTATATGGAGCAAATCTATAAAAAAGGCAAGATTCCAATTTTAGTAGGTGGTACAGGTTTTTATATACAAGCAGTATTAAATGATGTTGATTTTGAAAAAAATCAAGAAGACAATAGTATAAGAGAAAATTTAACTAAGTTCGCCAATGAGAATGGTGCAAAGGCTTTGCACGATAAACTAAAGGCAGTTGATCCGAAAAGTGCAGAGAATATTCACGAGAACAATATAAAACGTGTTATTCGTGCGTTAGAATTTTGGGAACAAACAGGAAAAAGAATATCGGACCACAATGAAAAGGAAAAAGAAAAAAAATCACCTTATAATTTTGTGTATTTTGTACTTACTAATGATAGAAAGGTGTTGTATGACCGTATAAATAAACGGGTAGATCTCATGATGAAAAAGGGGTTGCTTGAAGAAGTAACCGCATTGAAAGAGAAAGGATACGATAGGAGCCTTGTTTCTATGCAAGCAATTGGTTATAAAGAGATTTATGCGTATTTAGAAGGGGAAATGACTTTAGAAGAGGCCATATATATTTTAAAAAGAGATACGAGGCATTTTGCAAAACGACAGCTTACCTGGTTTCGAAGAGAGCAAGAGGTGACATGGGTAGATAAAAGTCAGTTTTTAGACGAGAAAGATGTGTTGGAATATTGTCTTTCCATATTACAAGCCAACAATGTACTTTTGTAGAAAAAGACCTAAGATGAGTGAATTCACTAAGGGGGACTATACTCCCTAAAAAGGCTTCTATTAATTTAAGTTTTATATAATTTTCTAAATTTGGTATATTAATACAAAAAAGGAACAAAATAAAAAATTGGTGGAAAAAATATAAGAAC
>JAFQAU010000083.1 GCA_017399885.1 Lachnospiraceae bacterium | reverse complement strand
ATGTGAACCATTGTGTATCAAAGGCACTTGTTGAGCAAAATCCAAAACATACACTCTTTGTCCTTGAAGATTTGTCAGGAGTCCGCAATGCTACGGAGCGGGTAAAAACCCAAAATCGCTATGTTTCTGTATCATGGTCTTATTTGCAACTTTATCATGGATAAAATTGTAAATTGGCGTAAAAAGTACAAAAAAACTACAAAAAAATACGGTACACTATCAGAAATTTTAGAAGGAGGATCTTTTTAATGAGAAAGAAAAAAAGTTTTTGTACCAAAAAAGCAACTGCCCTTGCACTTGCCTTTGCGTTAAGTCTGACGGGTATTACCGGAAATGCACCGACACTCACACAGGCGGCCAGCAACTCATTTACACTTACGAATAAAGTTACGATTGGTGACGGTGAGACTTACCAGTTAGCCACAAAAGGAAATACGAAAGGCATTTCCTTTCAGTCATCCAACAAAAAAATTGTAACCGTAAGCAAGTCAGGAAAAATCAAAGGGCAAAAAAGTGGAAAAGCAACTATTATTGCCAAAGTGAAGAAAAAGAGCAAAAAATGTACCGTTACAGTAAAAAAAGCTCCAAAGGCTGTAAAAATTGAAAATGGAAATTTAGAACTGTATACCGAAAGTATGGAACAGCTTTCTGTAAGCTTTACCGATGGGTACAGTAAAAAGGTTACATTTCAGTCTGCCAATAAAGAAGTGGCAACCGTTTCTTCCAAAGGACTTGTAACTGCTGTAGGTGAAGGTAAAACAACCATTACTGCCACAACTTTTAATGGAAAGAAAGCAAAAATCTCTTGTGTGGTTATTGATGACCAGAAGGAAACTGCTACCAACACACCATTAAACACAGCTACTCCTTCCTCAACAATGGCTGCCACAGCGTCTGTTGAACCGACCGCTTCTACACCGGTTTTGCCAACCGCGACTACCAGTGTAACAGCAACCCCAAGCAGCACACCAATGGAAACTGCAACCAGTACTCCAAGTCCAACTTTTGACATGCCTGCAACAAAATCCCCGGTTCCAACTGAACAGGCAACAGCAATTCCAGACAACACACCGACTGTTACCCCTGTTCCAGAGTTTGTTACTGCTTCTGCCGTAGTAAGCAAAATAGAAAATGGTACCATTTATGTAGACAAGAATAATACAAAACTGCAATTATCTGATTGGGTTCGTCTTTGTAAAAATAATTATGAGATTACGATTGACGAAATCTTTGTAGGTGATACAATCATCATTACCTATCCCTATAATGGATTTGTATCGGACCAGCATTCTTCTGTATTTGCAGACTGCGAAAAAATTGAAGTAACAAACAGCCACAGTCGTTTACTTCCGCCAAAAACCATTCGGGATAAAGATGAAATACATTTATCCTTATATAATTATCCATCACCTATAACCTATGAACCTTCTAAAACCAAAGTGATTAAAAATGGAAAAGAAATTCCATTCTCCGAGCTAAACAAAGGAGACACTGTCCGTGTGAATTATACTTATCATGGAAGTGATGACGGAACTGTCGGTTTTTATGAAACGCTGGATACAATTGTTGTATTAGATGATGAAAGTGCATATGTCAGAACAGTGACAGGAGTGATCACCAAAATATCATTTGATCCGGATGATGACAGTTATGATGTAAAATTTGCAGACGGATTTTATTGTGCAATGTGCAATAATAACACAATTATAAAAATGAAAACCGAAGAAACAGAATTTGCAACGGACAAATCTTCTCTTCAAATTGGACAGACCATTTCTGTATCTTACAGGGATCAAAGCTATGATTTGCTGCCAGTATGGTTATCTGATTGTAAAATAGTAATTGATACCACAGTACCGATTGCTACTCCTACTGTGAAACCGACAAGAGGTCCAATTGATCCTACTGTGCCTCCTACGAGTCTTGTTACAGTAGTAAGCAAGATAGAGGATGGTGTCATTTATGTGGATGACAATACTAAAAGATTAGAATTAACAAGCTGTGTCCTTATTTATAAAGACAATTGCAGGATTACAGAAAATGAAATTTTTGTGGGAGATACGATCACCATTAGCTACGACGGATATATAGAGAATGGCCGTTATGATATACTTGCAAATTGCGATAAAATTGAAGTAACTCAAAGTAACAGCAGAATGGTTTCTCAGGCTACTATTAGGGAGTTTGTTGGTAGTGGGTATATCGATGTGTATGGTTATTATGCACCACCACTTCTTCATGATCCTTCAAGAACCAAAATTTATAAACACGGGAAAGAAATTTCTTTTGAGGAATTAAAAGAAGGAGATATCCTTCGCATTAACTATACCCATTGTTACAGCAATGGAAAAGATGATACAGACGGATTTTATGGAATACTGGATACCGCTGTGGTATTAGATGAGGATCTTGAAGATACCGCCAAAGTCAGTGGTGTGATCACAAAAATCGATACAGGAAAAACTAGTGATGGATACTATTTTCATGTAACATTTTGTGATGGATATTACGGTGCAATAGTATATGATACTACAATAATAAAGATGAGAGAAGATGGCATAGAGTTTGCAGTAGATAAAACAAAACTTCGTGTTGGCATGACCATTGATGTCTTTTTTGAGGCTCATAGTTATGATTTGCACAATGATTTGAAACCTATATGGTTACCACCATGTAAAAAAATCGTAATTGATACAACTGTACCAATTATTACCCCTACTGTGAACCCATCAGATACCCCGGCTCCATTAGTTATACCAACTGTCCAGCCTCCCGTTAAACCTGCAAAACCAGTGATTTATCTTTATCCGGAAAAAGAAACTTCTGTTTCTGTAGACCTTGATTTTCATGGTTCCTTTACCTATACTTATCCGTATACCAAAGACGGTCACTGGGATGTGGTTGCCAAACCGGACGGCACACTGACAAATAAGGTAGATGGAAAAGAGTATTCCTATCTGTTCTGGGAAGGTGTGACCTCTGAATTTACACCTGACTTTTCAGAGGGTTTTTGTGTAAAGGGAGAAGATACTACTGCATTTCTTCAAAAAGTTTTGCCGAAAATGGGATTAACACCAAAAGAATACAACGAATTTATCGTATACTGGGCACCACTTATGCAGAATAACCCTTACAATTTAATTTCTTTCCAAACAGAAAATTATGAGGAAATGGCACCATTACATGTTAATCCTGCACTAGACAGTATGCTTCGGGTATATATGGCATATAAGCCATTAACAAAACCGGTTTCCATTCCGGAACAAAATTTTACGCCATTTGAGCGAAAGGGATTTACGGTAGTTGAATGGGGCGGATGTATGGTAGCTGAATAATTACGCTCTCTATCTGAGCGTTATGCAAAGGAGTGAAAATACTTTGTAATATAACAAGTCAGACATTGGAATTGTGTAGACAGTTCCAATGTCTGTTTTTTTGCCTCGGATAGATATTGACAATATCAGAGTCTACTGCTACTATTGATGTTGTACAATAAAAATAGATATTGACAATATCAATAGTACATAAAAAGTACAAATTGTTTTATTATAATAAACAACAGTTTCAAACGAGGAACTTTAAATTATTTTACTTGTAAAGGAGAAAAGAGACATGAGAAAAACAAAAGGTAAATGGGCATTATTAGCAGGCGGAATTTGTATGTTTGCTACAGCTATGATGGTAGTACCATCTACGACAAAGGCAGCTAGTACAGGCATAACACAGGTGGACGAAGATGCAGTGTACACTGATTTTGATCTGGATGGGGATGGAGAAAAAGACTGTTTCTACATCGAAACATCCTATGGCAGTGAAGATGATGAATGTGATTACACAGGAACATTGAAAGTATATGTAAATGATAAAGAAGTATTTTCGCAGAAAAGAGACTATCATCCATATTATGGTGTACAACTCATTACACTGGAAAATGGAAAGACTTTTATTGACATAGAAAGCAGTGTTTCCAGTGATGATGATTTTATACATAAACTTTATCGTTGTGAGTCTGACAAGTTAAGTGAAGTATACGATTTTCTAAAGGATTGTGAAAAATATTCCGTTTCATGTTGGACAACCATTAAGAAAGTGTCAGGAAACAGTTTGCAGTTATCCTACGATGCACAGTTTTATGCTACTGGTGTAATAGGCTGGAACATGAAAGTGAACTATACAAATGGAGCCTTTAAACGCGCAGGAAGCAGTTACGACATTAACTATAAATTATCTAAAAACAAATGGACTGCTCAGCGTACCATGAGAGCGTATAAGAAAGCAGGTGGCAAAAAATTAGCTTATAAAATCAAAAAAGGACAGAAAGTTAAGATATACAATGTTGTGATTAAGAATAATAAAGTATATTTTAAAGTAAAGAATAGAAGAGGAAAAGGTAAAACAGCGTATCTGACTGCTACAAAGAAATTTCCGCCATATTTTAAAGAAGCTGTTTTTTTGGGAGATTAAATGCGACTTTGAAACAGTAATAAGATGAAATATTACAGTACATCAGTTTAAATCAATAATGGCATATTTGATATTTGAAAAAGAAAAAAGATAATATAAGGCTCCACATTACTAGATGCATTCTGGTGGTGTGGAGCTTATTTAACTAAGTGAAGAAACTTTTCTGTCTACTCTCAATCATCTGTTCATAAAAGCTGGTCAGCAATATATTTCTGACATCCCAAATGTCAAAATTTCCATATTGGACTAAATGGAAATTTGGGAGTGTAAAATAAAGTGTGTAAGTTATTAAAAAACAAAAATAACTTGTAAGCGATTCAAAACAAGGCGTATCGCTTTCTACCATTCATTCTGCTAAACTACTTCCAAAAGAAATAAAAGGGAGGAGTTTCATGGATGAAGAAAAAGCGATACTATGGCAACAACGCATACAAGATTGTATGTCCAGTGGGCTTTCTGTAAAGAGATGGTGTAAAGAAAACCATGTGTCATCGCCAACTTTTTATTATTGGAAAAATCGATTAGAGAAGGAACAGGGTGAAATATCAGAAAAAACAATGCCTGTTTTTGTAGATGTTACACCAACTGCACCACTACGGGCAGACCACTTCGGTTCTTCTCTACATATCACATGGAATGAGATGCATTTTGATATTACGTCAAAGGAGGATGCAGACCTGGCAGCATATTTTATCTTATAGGAAAATACGTCCTATAAGATAAAAAACCCTCCGGGCAGGATGCGCACGAATTTGTTTGGAAGATGCACTGCGTGCCAAATT
>JAFQAU010000082.1 GCA_017399885.1 Lachnospiraceae bacterium | reverse complement strand
GGTAGATAATTGTTATGGGGAATTTGTTGAATGTATTGAACCAACAGATGTGGGTGCTGATTTGTGTGTAGGTTCTTTAATAAAAAATCCTGGAGGTGGATTAGCACCTATTGGTGGCTATATTGTTGGTAAGGAAGAATACGTGAATCAGTGTGCGTATAGACTAACTGCACCAGGATTAGGAAAAGAAGTAGGAGCTACTTTAGGACTAAATCAACAATTGTTTCAAGGATTCTTTATGGCACCACAGGTGGTATCAGGGGCTTTAAAGGGAGCTATATTTGCTGCTAATATATATGAAAAATTAGGATTTCCTGTTATTCCAAATGGAACAGAGAGTCGTCATGATATAATCCAGGCTGTAACACTTGGAAGTCCTGAAGGTGTGGTTGCATTTTGTCAGGGAATTCAAGCAGCAGCGCCGGTAGATAGCTATGTAACTCCTGAGCCTTGGGCCATGCCGGGTTATCACTCAGATGTAATTATGGCAGCAGGTGCATTTGTACAAGGTTCATCTATTGAATTAAGTGCAGATGGTCCTATTGAGCCACCATATGCTGTATATTTTCAAGGGGGACTTACCTGGTACCATGCAAAATATGGTATTATGATGTCATTAGAAAAGTTATATGAAAATAAATTAGTTACAATATAGACGAAAAAATTGCATAACAAATCAGCCAAATGCCCAACTGTTACAAAAACTCAAAAAAGTTTCTATACAATATTGGTAAAATATGCTACAATGTCACTTAGGGTTTTTTTCAACTTTATGTAGATGAGGATATCTTTTGTATGTGCGCCGGAATGGAGTGTATATGAAACATTTAACATTAAAGGAATTGCCTGAGTCTGAAAGACCTTATGAAAAGTGTGAAAAATATGGAGCAGAAGTATTATCAAATGCAGAGCTTTTGGCAGTAATTATTCGAACTGGATCAAGAGGAGAACAAGCTATTGGATTAGCAAGTAGAATATTAAGCTTTTCAAAAGAGAAATTTGGTCTGATAGGACTAAATTATCTTACTCTAGAGGAATTAATAACAATTCGCGGAATTGGACGAGCAAAAGCAATACAGATTCTTTGCATAGCAGAATTAAGTAAGCGTATGGTAAAAGAACAATTACCAGACAGAGCTGTTCTATCAAATCCTCAAGTTATTGCTAATCATTATATGCAGGAAATGCGTTATTTAGAGTACGAACAGGTAAAGTTACTACTTTTGGATACAAAATGCAGAAGGATTAAAGAGATAATTATTTCAAAAGGTACAGTGAATGCGTCTATTTTAGAGCCAAGAGAAATTTTTGTTAAGGCATTTCAGTATAGTGCAGTGAATATTGTATTACTTCATAATCATCCAAGTGGGAATGTAACACCAAGTAATGCGGATATTTCTATTACGAAGAGAGTTGTGCAAACAGGAGATTTAGTTGGAATAAAAGTGGTAGATCATATCATAATAGGGGATAATCGATACTTTAGTTTTCGAGAAAGTGGTATGATTTAATTGAGATTATTGATATGATTTTTATTCTATAATTTTACGCAAACATTCAGTGTGCATTAAGTTTAGAAGGAGTTTTATAAATAATGGGAAAGAAAATATTAGGTGTGGATTTTGGGACAGCAACCGTAAAGATATATAAGAAGGGTAACGGTATTGTTTTAAAAGAAAAGAATGTAGTGGCAATTGCCTCAAAGAAAAAAGTTTTTGCTGTAGGAGATGGTGCTTATGAGATGCTTGGGAAATCTCCAATAAATATACAAGTTATGAAGCCGATAAAAAATGGCGTAATTGCTGATCTTGGAAATATGCAGTTGCTGCTAAGTCACTTGCTGGATAAAATTACAGGAAAAGGAAGTCTAAAGAAGGCAAATTATTTGGTAGCTGTTCCGACGGATATAACTGAGGTGGAAAAGAGAGCATTTTATGACTTAGTGGCACGTTCTGCAGGTAATGCAAAAAGTGTATCTGTTGTAGAAAAACCTATTGCTACAGCATTGGGTATGGATATTGACATTACAAAATCCCAGGGTGTTATGACTGTGGATATTGGCGCAGATACTACAGAGGTAGCGATTCTTTCCATGGGTGGAATTGTAGCCAGTAAAATGCTTTCAGTAGGTGGGAGACAATTAGATGTTTCTATTAAGAATGCAATTAGAAAAGAGTATTCTTTATTAATAGGAGATAAAACTGCTGAGGTGGTAAAAATAGCATTAGCATCTGCTACAGAGCCTGATGACCAGGTTTTGAAGGTGTATGGACGCGATATAGTAACAGGATTACCACGGGAAGTAGCAGTCGAATCTAGTTTAGTTTATTATGCCATTAAAGAACATTTGTATACAATTATTAATGGTATAAAGTTAATTTTAGAGAGGACTCCACCTGAGATTTCATCAGATATTATTGATACTGGTATCTATGTAACAGGTGGAACTGCCAAAATAAAAAATTTAGCAGACATTATTAGCCAAGATACTGGCTTGCATGTAAATATTGCAGAACAGTCTGAAAGTTCAGTAGTAAAGGGACTTGGAGTTATGATAGAGAATCGTAAATTGATGAGTCTTGCAGCTGTTGCAAAATAGTTAGAAAGAGGAAGTTAATAAAATGGGAAAAAAAAGAAAATTTTCATTAGAACCTAAATATTTTTTGATCTTTTTTTTGGTTGTATGTGCAATTTTAATGATTACTTCTTTTAAGTATAAAGAAAAGTTTTCACCATTTCGTGCTTTTATAGGAGACATTGTTACTCCAATGCAGAAAACGATTAATTCAGTGGGAACATTTTTTGTGGAAAAGAAAGAAAATTTTGTTTCAAAACAAGAGTTATTAGAAGAGAATAAAAGGTTGCAGGAAGCGTTGGATTCTGTTTCTTATGAAAATAAAATATTACAACAAGAGAAATATGAACTTTCCCAACTTCGTAAATTATATGAACTAGATGAAAAATATGCAAGTTATCCGAAGGTTGCAGCGCGGGTAATTGATAAGGATCCTGGTAATTGGTATAACGTATTTAAAATAGATAAAGGATCTGACGATGGTTTGCAAGTGAATATGAATG
>JAFQAU010000081.1 GCA_017399885.1 Lachnospiraceae bacterium | reverse complement strand
TTCTTTTCTAAAAGCAACTTTAACACTATCTAATGTTTCATCATATTCTGTCATGGACACATATTTTAGAGATGTAAGTTTTCCAGATTTTCTAACAAACGCTGTAAAAGCATTGTCTGTAAATGCATGAGATATCTCACGTGCTCTATCTGGTCTAAAGTTTGCAAATATAACTGAGTCCTTTGATTCTACTAGTCCTACCGGCACATTATCATCATCTACAATTACAATTGGTTTTATAAACTCATCAAATTCTTGGCATTCATATGAATTTTCTACAGCTCTTTCTGCAGTTTTAAACTGCTTACCTTCACCAACAGTCATTGCATTGTATGCTTGTTCTACTCTATCCCAACGCTTGTCTCTATCCATTGCATAAAATCTACCACTTATTGTGGCAATTTTACCAATACCAAGCTCTTTACATTTATTTTCTAAACTTCTAATATAATCTACACCTGAAGTTGGAGCTGTATCTCTTCCATCCATAAAAGCATGTATGTATACTTTATCTACATTCTCTCTTTTAGCCATTTCTAAAAGTGCAAATATGTGCTCGGTATGAGAATGAACCCCACCATCGGATAAAAGTCCAAATATGTGAAGCTTACTATCATTTCTTTTAACGTGTTCTATTGCATCTAGTAGTACTTTATTCTTAAAAAACTCTCCACTTTTTATTTTTTCCGTTATTAATGTTAAATCTTGATATACTACTCTACCTGAACCTATTGTTGTATGACCCACCTCAGAGTTTCCCATTTGTCCTTCTGGAAGTCCTACACTAAGTCCACTTGTCTTTAAATGTGAATTTGGATATTTCATAATTAACTTATCTATATTAGGTGTTTTAGCAAGCTTAAATGCATTGCCTGTTTCATCGTCATTTAAACCTACACCATCTAATATCATAAGCATATATTGTTTATCTTTCATATAATCTCCTATTCTTTTGCAGCGTTTATTATTTCTATAAATGTTGGTTTTAAACTTGCACCACCAACTAGTGCACCATCTATATTTTCCATTGCAAATAATTCTTTTGCATTATTTTCATTTACGCTTCCAACATAAAGTATTCTAACGTTTTCTGAAATGCTTACACCATATACTTCGGCTACAATGTATCTAATAAACGAACATACTTCCTCAGCTTGTTCTGAACTAGCTGTAACCCCTGTTCCTATAGCCCATAGTGGTTCATAAGCAATTATTACTTCTTCAGCGCGTGTAGATTCAATATCTGCTAACGCTTTCTTAACCTGAGTACGTATTAAATCTAAATGTATACCTTGTTCTCTCTCATCAAGTGTTTCACCTACACATATTACAGGTATAATATTTGCTTCAATAAGTACTTTTGCTTTTTTATTTACTATTTCATCTGTCTCGCCAAAATATTTTCTTCTTTCACTATGTCCTACAATACAACAATCTACACCTAAATCTTTTAGCATCTCTACACTTATTTCACCCGTGTATGCCCCTCGAGGTTCAGTATGTACATTTTGAGCACCTACTATTATATTTGTATCTTCTAGTACATCCCTTGCTGTTTCTATGTCTGTAAAAGGTACTGCAAAAGCAACATCTACTGTGTTATCCTTTACACTCTCTTTTACTATAGTAAGAAGACTTTTTGTCTCCCCACGTGTCATATTCATTTTCCAATTTCCAATAACAATTTTCTTTCTCATATACAACATCTCCTATTTTATATATTGTTTTACATCTTCGTCTTTTGCCCAATCTGGTTTTAAATTACTATCTCTAAATGCAAATGTTACTGCACCACTACCTGTTAATTCCCATTTTCCCATCCAATAAGTAGAAGCCTCAAGTCCTATATATGACCAGTCATCTGTTAAAAGAACTTTATTTATTTTTTCTATAGCGACTTTTAGTTCGTTATCATTAGTAACAGTGCCATCTAATAATTTGTTTGCAACACCCAATTCTATTTTTGAACATAATTCTAAAAATTCTTGTTTTTTTCCTTCTGTTTCATATGCACTTTTTACCTTTAACATATCATTTGAAGAAACAACCTTTATATCTTGATTGGGTTCGATTGGTTTGTTTTCATTGTACACAGACACAACGACACTTATAGCAATAGTAACTATTGCTACAAGTATCGCTGCAAATATATATATAGGTTTGTCTTTTAACATAAATATTCCCCTTGTTTTTTTATTTATCATTTAATGCTACTATTCCAGGAAGCTCTTTTCCTTCCATAAATTCTAGTGATGCTCCACCACCTGTTGACACGTGTGTCATTTTATTTTCAAGTCCTGCTTTTGCAACAGCTGATGCACTATCTCCACCACCTATTACAGTTATGGCATTACTTTCTGCCATTGCTTTTGCTATAGAATTTGTACCAACCGCAAATTTTTCAAATTCAAATACACCAACCGGTCCATTCCAAACAACGGTACTAGCTCCCGATATAATTTCTGTATATTCCTTTATTGCCTCAGGTCCAATATCCAGCCCTTGATATCCTTCTGGTATATTCTCTGATGATGCTACTATACTTTCTGCATCTTGTTTAAATTCTTTAGCTACCACGCTATCTTTTGGAAGTACTAGTTTTACACCTTTTTTACTAGCCTTTTCTATTATTTCAAGTGCTGTATCTAGTTTGTCTTGTTCAACTAGTGAACTACCAACATTGCCACCCCCAGCTTTTACAAAAGTATATGCCATAGCTCCACCAATTAAAATAGTATCTACCTTTTCCATTAGATTTAAAAGTACCGCTATTTTACTTGAAACTTTTGCTCCACCAATTATTGCTACAAGTGGTCTTTTAGGATTATCTATAGCATCTCCCAACGCTTTTAGTTCCTTTTCAATCAAAAAGCCACAAACAGCTGGTATGTGTTTTGCAACACCTTCTGTAGAAGCATGCGCTCTATGTG
>JAFQAU010000080.1 GCA_017399885.1 Lachnospiraceae bacterium | reverse complement strand
TTACATTAGAATTTAGTATACTATCCATAGCAGACACCTTCCTTTTGGGGGCTAAATGTTTGGGTGATTACTTACATTTTACCGCTTAAAAGTGAAGTTGTCTGTAAATTTATGCAATTTTTGTTATTTGCTCATTTATAGTTCTACAAATAATTTAGCAAATTTTTTCATATACTTTAAATTTCGTACCGAAAAGCCTGTCGTTTCTGGGAATTCTGTTTTTATATCTTGTGCCAAATTATCTATGAATTTGTTTCCCCATTCACTCTTTGAAATAAGCAGTTGCCCCAATCTATAATTTCTTTTTATCAATGCATAATTTGCTCCTACAACAGCATTGTATTGTGCTTTTCTTATGAATTCAGACGCTTAATTTAATATACCCAAATACTCGTCATTATTAATAAGCATATATAACTCCCTTCTAAATTGTGCAAGTGCGCTTGCACAATTACCTACTGCTGTTTTTATTTATCACATCACCACGTTCAGTATAAATTACACTCTAATTTATATCAATCGTCTCTTGCGAAAATTCAATTTTTCTTCTTTTTCATAATCAAA
The DNA here is from genome assembly GCA_017399885.1 of Lachnospiraceae bacterium. Taxonomy (GTDB): domain Bacteria; phylum Bacillota; class Clostridia; order Lachnospirales; family Lachnospiraceae; genus CAG-411. Next base: position 1,541 of record JAFQAU010000080.1, on the reverse strand, counting down.
TCATAGCTTTCAGCTATCATTCTTTTTATCTCTTCTTCCGGAACTGTTCCATCCAAAATAACAGTATTCCAATGCTCCTTATTCTGGTGATATGCCGGTAGAACAGACTCATATGCATTTCTCCATAAATCCCTCCACTTAGGATCTACTTTTATATTGATACACAGATTGCCATTTCTCTCATAAGTCCATAAGAATGCTTTCTTGTTTTTGTGGCTTCTGACAAGTTGCCAATTCTCATCATGAAATGGTGCGTCTAAGTATACATTTGGAAAAGAAAGACCATACTCAAGCACTTCTTGCCTTGTCCTCATAATTTAACCTCGTACTATTTTAAATTCATATAAATCTTTTTAGTGTGTAAGGCACTTTTGCCCCTACACACTAAACTATATCACAAAAACACTATTTCTTCCACCAAATATTACTCTTTCAACATCTTCTCCTTTGCTCTTTGTTTTGCAATTTTCTCACCTTCTTTCTAAAAAAACGTTGCATATTTTGGATTCTCTGTGTATACTATAATTAGTAGATGAGCTATATGCTTGTCATGTGGACTGACACATAAAATCCGAAATTCTTTCCGGACTTCGGGTGCCGGACAGTTGGCTGGCAACGGAAAAACCAGCATTTCTTATCGGACTTCGGGTGCCGATCAGTTGGCGGACAACAGAAAAATCAGTCACTAAAGGAAGGTATCAGCTGCTACGGCAGCCGAACCTTCCTTTTAAATTTGCCAATATACTCTTACATAAGGAATATCAAAATGAACAAATCAGAAGCAATCAGCATAATCAGTAAATGTGCTAAATCATATAAAAAATACCTAGATGGTAATCAGGTTGTTTTTGTCTATCGTGATGAAAACAATCATTCCAACTACACAGAAGTTAAATTCCGTTCTTATAACTTTTTACATTTTACAGGTGTAAACCTTAGGAATGATTTAAATGCTAATGATTTCTATCGTTATGCGTTAAACAACCGATTAAGCGAACGTGATTTTTCTTTCAAAAATAACCACACCACGGAATTAAAATTAAAAGTACTTGACACAATCATGTGCATCGACACAAGAGCAAGAATGATTGGTAACTATACCGGACCTCATCTAGAGCTTTATACCGAAAAAGTTACCGGTACTACCACTGCTTGCCTTGGATTGATTGAAAAAGGCGACTGCTATATTCCAAATAGTGTGTTAAGCGAAGATATACGCTCCATCATACCGAAACCACCAGGCAAAATATATGCCATATTCAAAAAAAATATCAACAGCACTTTGTACACACAGCTTACCTACCAAAGTCAAAATATAAAAATCACCAAAAAATGTCTTCCTAAAAATTTACTTGAACGCATTGAACCGTCATTGTTGGAATACAATCACATGGAATGAAATGCATTTTGATATTACGTCAAAGGAGGATGCAGACCTGGCAGCATATTTTATCTTATAGGAAAATACGTCCTATAAGATAAAAAACCCTCCGGGCAGGATGCGCACGAATTTGTTTGGAAGATGCACTGCGTGCCAAATT
>JAFQAU010000079.1 GCA_017399885.1 Lachnospiraceae bacterium | reverse complement strand
GCGACATTACACTTTCCCAATGTGCTTGCACGCTTTGCCGCGCCGAATTTGGTACGCAGTACATCTTCCAAACAAATTCGTGCGCATCCTTGCGGGGCGTTTTTTGCTTTATAGGACGAACTTTCCTATAAAGCAAAAAAAGAATTGGGCAGTTTCAAATATGAAACCTACCCAATTCTTTATTAAATCAACCAATTCTTGCACTTCCCCCCAAAGAATCCACGAAAGGAAAGAACAAAAACGCTACTATCAGTTATGTTTATTATACTCTTTTAACTATTTTGTTAACAATTCAATAGATACATTAGTCATTGTACTTAATACATCATTATAAAATTCTTCTGCCTTTGAACCAGCATAACAACATAATACTAAATTATCCACAGAAGGAATTTCCTCTGCATCCTCATAGATGTATCCAAAACCATCTGCTTCCATTTTTGTATCCATTCCTAATATAGTAAGCTTTCCTAAATTCTTACATTGGTAGAATGCATAATATTCTATTTTTTTAACATTTTCAGGGACTACAACCTCCGTTAACTGTTCACAATATGCGAAAGTATTCGAAGCAATGGTTTTTACCTGACTTGGTATATTCACACTTTTTAGTCCTCTACAACATGAAAATGCATACGATTTGATTGTTTTTACACTTTCAGGCAGTGTTATATTTTCCAAAGAATAACAATTATAAAATGCGTCGGAACCAATACTAACAATTCCCTCTGGAAGCACTACCTCTTTTAAGCTCTCACAATATCTAAACATTGAATTTGTCACTTTTAAAGTTGAATTTTCAGGGAAAACTGCTTTTTCCAATTTTTCACAATAACTAAACACAGAGCTTCCTAAGCTTTCAACACTGTTTGGAATTGTAACCTCTGTAATATTTGTATTAGCAAATGCAGAAGATTTTATGGACTTAATACCTTCTTCTAATGTCAATTTTTTTAGTTTCGTACATTTAGAAAATGTGCTATTTTCTACCGTCTCAACGCTTGAAGGAATTGTTACTTCTTCCAATCCTGCGCGACAAAATGCATACGCACCAATCTTTGTTAAACTATCACCAAATGTAATCTCTTTTATCTTTTTACATTCATAAAAAGCATATTCCCCAATACTTGTTAATTGCTCAGGTAAAGAAACATTTGTTAAAGAAGAACAATATTCAAATGCTTGATCCCCAATTTCTGTTACAGTATCCGGCATTTCTACAGTTTTTAAATTGGTACAATTCTTAAATGCAGCTTTTCCTATGTAAGTTATTTTACCTTTAAATATTATCTTTCTAACTTGGTTGTTATTTTTAAATGCACTATTTCCAACAACCTTTACTTTCTTAGGTACTTCTACATTTTTCTTATTCCCTAAATATTTAAGCAAGATTCCATCATCAGTAACTGCAAATTTAGATTCTGTGGCATCCTCCATCCATTTTGTACCATTAAAGCAACTAAATTTAATTGCATCTGATTCCGCTGGTACAATGATTTTAGAAAGCTTTTCACACATATAAAACGCCTTTGCTTCCATAGTTTCCACAGTATTTGGTATCTTTACTTTTTTCATTCCCGAACAGAATGCAAAAGTTTCTTTTTCAACCTTCTTTAAATTTTTAGAAAATCTAAGCTGCTTCAAGCTATAACATCTTTCAAATGCATTATTTCTTACTGTTTTAATACTATCTGACATATTTACTTTAGTCAAAGAAGAACATCCGGAAAATGCATAACTTTCAATTGTCTTTAAATCATCCGAGAAGAAATAATCATCACTATCATTCTCGTTTATATTTCTTAAACGAATACAATTTCCAAACGCATAAGCTCCAATTTTAGTAATATTTTTTCCACCTGTAATTGTCTTTAAATTTTTACAATCTCTAAATACACTAGTTCTGATTGTTGATAAAGAATTGGAAAGCTTTACTTTTCTTAGGTTTGTTCCTTGGAACGCGTAAGCATGTATATCATCCACCTGTGACAAGGAAATGGTATCTAAACTCTTACAATCTCTAAACATACCAAAAGGAATAGTTGTAATTCCATCTGCCAAATCAACCTTTTTTAAAGCTGTACAATTGGCAAATAACTGGCTAGAGAGCTCCGGAGAACCTTTAATGGATACTTCCTTTAAATTCTTACAGCTAGCAAATGCTCTTTGTCCTATGTAATTCATTTTGCTTCCTAAGCTTACCTTTGTCAATCCAGAACCATAAAATGCCCATTGTGAAATTTTCTTTAAGCTTTTTGGGAAATTAAAATTATACAAGGCTTTACAATCTTTAAATGCTGCATATTTTATCGCTGTGACTTTCCCTTCTGTTTTTACTGTTCTTAATTTCTTACAATCTTCAAACACATATTCATCTATAATTGTAACTTTTTTAGGTAATACAACAGAAACTAATCCAGAGTTTTTAAATGCACCAGTTTCAATACCCTCTAAGGAATTTGGTAGTGAGATATATGTTAGATTTGTACAATCTCTAAATGCATCCTTTGCAATTACTTCAACAGAATCCCCCACTTTAACTGTAGACAATTTTTCACACTTTTCAAAAGCTCCATCATTGATAGCTATCGCTTTTTTAGGAATATTAATACTTGCTAAAGAATCACAATTTTTAAAAGTGTATTTACGTATTATTTTTACCTTTGCATTACTTGGAAAATATACACTATACAAACCTGTACATCCACTAAAACACCCTTTACCAATTGTTTCAGTATTTCCCGGTATGCTAATTGCTCCTAATGATTTACAATTTCTAAATGCTCCTCCTGAAATTTCTTCAAGATTTGCAGGTAATGTAATGTAACTAAGACTATCACAATTTTCAAATGCCCTACGTCCTATGATTTTCACATTACTTAAATTAGTAACCGTTGTTAGATTGTCACAATCTTTGAATGCTTGTGGACCAATTTCTTTTACATTAGATGTTAGGGTTACCTTCTTTACTTTATCATTTCCTTCAAAGGCACTCGCTCCAATCTCTTTTACCTCAGAAGGAAGAGATACATAAGAAGAATCTCCTGTATACTCTAATAATACGCCATCTTCAATCACATAGTCACTTGTTGCTTTTACTCCTTCTTTATCCAATCCTGTCCATAGCAGACAAGACATTAACACAGTGAAAGCAACTCGTACACACTTGTTTTTTTTCATTTTTTCTCCTCTTTTCTTTTATTTTCTATGCTTCACACGCCCACGTCATGATGCCTTAAAAAATCTCATTCTATACTAGCTTTGACGATTTGGAATATTCGTGTGAAAAGTGCAACCTTTATATTGATAGGTGAACGATAATCGCTCAGCCACTGGGTAAATTGTTACACTTTTATTCCCTTTCGATAGGAATACTTTTGAAAATTCAAAAAAGCTACACCTTTTTTTATTTTTTTCATTTTATATAAAAATCTTGAACAAAGTGGACAAGTCCACATCAACTCCCTAAATCCCTCATTCAGGAGGGACTTGCTCCACTTTGTGTGCCAGATGCGTGTTGCATGCCTTTTGCAACAATATTCCTTACGCATCTGTGCACATCCTCGCGGAGCGTTTTGCTTTATAGGACGAACTTTCCTATAAAGGAACAAAGCGTGTAAGCACACACCTGACGAGGGGTTTATCCTTTATAGAATTAGGATGGCAAAAACATCCTAAATGCTTTTGCCACCCTAATGTTTACTATATTATAATCTCTTTAATAGCTCTGCTCTTCTCTCTTCGAATCCTGGTTTTCCAAGTAAAGCAAACATATTCTTCTTATAACTTTCTACACCTGGTTGATCGAATGGATTTACTCCTAAAATATATCCACTTACACCACATGCAAACTCAAAGAAGTAGAATAACTGTCCTAAATAGAACTCATCCTGCTCTGGAACATGCACCATAAGATTTGGAACCTGTCCATCTGTATGTGCAAGTAATGTTCCTTTCATAGCACTCTTGTTAATAAAGTCTACGTTCTTTCCTGCCAAATAATTCAAACCATCTAAATCATTCTCTTCTTCTTCCATAATGATTTCACATCTGGAATTTTCAATATCAATGATGGTTTCGAACATAGTTCTTTGTCCGTCCTGAATAAACTGTCCCATAGAATGAAGGTCTGTTGTCAAATCTACTGCTGCTGGGAAAATACCTTTCTGATCCTTTCCTTCACTTTCTCCGTACAACTGCTTCCACCACTCAGCCACATAGTGAACAGATGGCTCATAATTTGCTAGGATTTCAATATTCTTTCCTTTGCGTAATAATAAGTTACGGATTGCAGCGTAAAGTACAGCATCATTTTCCATGAAAGGCTTATTAAGACACTCTTCTCTCATGCTTGCAGCACCTTCCATTAACTTAGTAATATCTGCGCCACTTACTGCGATTGGTAACAAACCTACCCCTGTTAAAACAGAGAAACGACCACCAACATCATCTGGTACTACAAAGCTTTCATAGCCTTCCTCTGTTGCAAGATTCTTTAATGCTCCCTTTGCTTTATCTGTAGTTGCATAAATTCTCTTGTTAGCTTCTTCTCTTCCGTATTTTTCAATTAATTTCTTCTTGAATACACGGAACGCAATCGCTGGCTCTGTAGTTGTTCCTGATTTACTAATCATGTTAATAGAGAAATCTCTATCACCAACAACATCTAATAAATGAGAAATATATGTTGTACTAATGTTATTTCCTACAAAGTAAATCTCCGGAGTCTTGCGTACTTCTTTGGAAACATTGTTGTAAAAGCTGTGTCTTAAAAATTCGATAGCAGCTCTTGCACCTAAATAAGAACCACCGATTCCAATTACTAATAACACTTCCGAATCACTCTGAATCTTCTTTGCTGCCTGTTGAATACGAGCAAATTCTTCCTTATCGTAATCAACTGGAAGATCAATCCATCCTAAGAAATCATTTCCTGCACCTGTCTTACTAACTAGTGTGCTTTTTGCTGCTTCTGCAATGCTTTCCATCATTTCTAATTCTGCATCATTGATAAAATTCTTTGCTGCAGAATAATCAAATGTAACTTTAGCCATTTCCTGTTCCTTCTTTCTTTCTATTCTTTTTCTGTCTGTTCTATATCTGTCCACATACAAATAAAGAAATCTCCTTATCTTCGTATGCACATGCGTGCTTTCATTTTATCAAAAACCTTTATAATTGGCAAGTTTTATCCTAAATATTCTCTTAAAATCTCTTGTAAAAGTTGTTCTTCATTTACTTCCTGTTTCTTTTCTTTCTCTGTTTGTGTTTCTTTGGTAAAACTTTGTATTTGTTTTTTCAATACCTGCTCTATTTCCTGTGGTTCTTCCTTTATTTGAATTTCCTGTTCTTTTATTTCTATATTTTCCTGCTTTTCTTTTAAACGACGTTTTTCATTTTCTAATCTCTCCTGTTTTAACTCTTCCACTAATTCCTGCTTCATTCTCTCCAATTCCAAACGTTTTGAGTTTTTCTTCTTAATAGGTTTTTTCTCTTTTTTCTGTTCTAATTTTTCTATTTCTTTTTTATATTCATTTCCCCAATTTGGATTTTCCTTTTCCTTTTCCAAACGAACAGCATATATATTTTCTAAATATTCACACAAATTTAAGTGGATAACTTCTTTTTTGGTGGATATATCCGCTAACTTTTTACAAGTTATCAACATTGTAATACTTAGTACACCATTTAATAAATAATCACTTTGCATAACTTGTCCACAATTGCCATAATACACCAAACACACGGAAATTACTGAAATTGCACCTACAAGCATCCCCAATTGTCCACATATTTTTTCCCATGTGCATAACATTATACCCATAATTTTTTGTTTATAAACAAATTTATCCACAAATTTATCCACATTATTCACATTCATTCCCATGCGGAAACATAGTGCATACCTTTGTCTTAAATTTTCTGTCAATTCTTGCTTTTCTGTTCCAATTTTCCATGTTTTTCGTGCAATAATACTATATCTTATTCCCAGTAGCAAATACATGAATATCCCTATTGCACCAATACACATAGTAGTATAAACCATAAAGTAACTTTCCATTATTTCTTGTAACATAATTTTCTCCTTTCTTTCGCAAGAACCTTGTATTTTACATAAACTACATAATAAGCCTTTATTATCCGTAACATATCTTGCAAATTATCTTTCTACATTTTAATAACACACTTATGTATGAGATGTTTGCAAGCCAAAACTTTGGTATAGAACGTATTTTGCTATTACAGTAAAAAAAGAGAAACCCCTATATTTGCTATATAAACTATTCTCGTTTCTTTCACAAATATATGTGTTTCTCTCATTGATATTCTGTATATTTACGTTTTCTAAATGTTTTCGTATTCAAAAAAAACTTTGCACACAAAACAGTTACAACGACTTATCTCTTGCTTGATGTATTTCTTGCATCTACTCTGAAACTATATCATATTTTTTTCTCTTTGAAAAGACAAAAGCCCCTAAAACTTATCGACAAAAACCCTTATTTTATGCGTTTTTATGAAAGCATCTCCCATGGACTAAGAAGGAGGGCTAAACGGTTACAGCTTTTCCATTATTCCTGTAACTAACTTCACCGTATGCTCAATGGCTTTTGCTTCAAACTCACTATAGTCCATCGTTGCACTGTTGTCTGCTTTATCTGAAATGGCACGAATAATTAAAAATGGTATCTGATTTAAATAACAAACCTGTGCAATGGCAGCTCCCTCCATCTCCGTACAATAGCCTTGGAACTGTTTTACAAGAAATTCTTTTTTCTCATTCTGAGATATGAACTGATCTCCACTTACCACACGTCCTATAAAAGTGGAAATCTCAGGATTTACTACTTCATTTACTTCCTTTGCAACTTGAATGAGCTTCTCATCGCCTTGAAAAACGGACTCCTCCATTCTTGGTATGATGCCTAGTTCATATCCAAAGCCTGTGGCATCCATATCATGCTGTAATGTATCCTTTGATAATACAATATCTCCTATGTTGATTTCATTCTTCAAGGAACCTGCAATTCCTGTATTAATTACACCTTCCACGCCAAAATCATCTATTAAAATCTGGGTACAAATACCTGCATTTACTTTCCCTATTCCACTACGAACTACTACTACATCTTTTCCACCAAGATTCCCATGGCAAAATTCCATTCCTGCTTTTTTCTGAACCTTTTCAATATGCATTTTCTCCTTTAATCGACTTACTTCTTCGTCCATAGCTCCTATAATACCAATTCTGTTCATATGTAAATCCTCCTTTTAAATTTCCACTCTTATACCTAAATGATTTCTAAAAAACAAACTAAAATGGGAGATTTTAATTCCCAAGTATTATATCAAAAAAGTTTCTTTATTATCTAATATACCTAACTCCCCAAAATATGTCAATTTGCAACAGTTCAGAGTTTGTGTGAAGTAATCGTTGGCACTTTTTCATTTTGCTAATATAAATTATACACTAACTTTAGTTCACACATCTGCTTACAGCCTTGTAAACAGTAACACTACTATTACAGATCTACATCTAAAATTATAGATTTTAATTGAAATACTCTTAATAAGAATTTATAATATTATTGGGATATTATAATTAACCATATAAGACGACAACTTCGTGTGAACAACAGTAAAAAGAAAGGGGCTGGTTTCATGCTTATTGTACTAATTATACTTGTTACTATAATATCTATGCTCGTTATTTTTACCACTAAATTTATTGACAAAACTGCAGGTACGGGAATGGGCATTGAAAATAATGAAAAATGGGGAATGACGGACCAACACAAAAATTATCACGAATAAAAGGAGAGTTTATTATGGTATATAAAACAAAGGGTGTTTGTGCTGCTGAAATTCATTTCGAGATTGAAAATGATGTTTTAAAAAATGTTAAATTTATAGGCGGTTGCGCAGGAAACACCGTAGGTGTAAGTAAATTAGTGGAAGGTATGACAGTGGATGAGGTAATTACCCGTTTAGAAGGCATACCTTGTGGATTTAAATCCACTTCCTGTCCGGACCAATTAGCTAGTGCTTTAAAGCAATACAAGAGCACAAACTAAAATGCAGCTACTATGCATGGGGTTGCCGATGCTGCATATTATTTCTAGTGCATGCTGAATAATAAATACCAAGCTTGCATGCAAATAGCAACAAAGAAAGTAACAATAGGGTATGAAAGGAACTAGATTATGAAACGAATTATTTTAACTGGTGGGGGAACAGCCGGTCACGTTACACCAAATATTGCCCTTTTACCTGAACTAAAAAAACAAGGGTTTGACGTACATTATATTGGTTCTAAAACTGGAATCGAAAAGGAACTGATTAGCGAATTTGATATTCCTTATTATGGCATCTCGTCTGGAAAGTTAAGACGATATTTTGATGTTAAGAATTTCACCGATCCTTTTCGTGTGTTGAAAGGATGCAAAGAAGCTTCTACTATTATTAAAAGATTACAGCCAGATGTTATCTTCTCAAAAGGTGGATTTGTAACCGTTCCTGTTGTATGGGCAGGGAAGAAGCACAATGTGCCTTCCATTATTCATGAATCCGATATGTCACCAGGGTTGGCAAATAAGCTTTGCTTGCGATATGCCAGCAAGGTTTGTACTAATTTTCCTGAAACGGTTTCTATGTTTCCAGAAGGAAAGGCAGTACTTACCGGTTCCCCTATTAGAAAAGAATTATTTTCCGGCAATCGCTTACAAGGATTAGATTTTTGTGGATTTACTATAGCTAAACCTGTAATGCTAATTATAGGAGGCAGCCTTGGATCTGCGGTTATCAATGAATGTGTACGCAATATCCTTCCTGATTTATTGGAACATTTTCAGATTATACATTTATGCGGAAAAGGAAAAATAGACGAAAGCTTAAAGGGCACAAAAGGGTATGTACAGTTTGAGTATGTAAAGAAAGAATTAAGTGATCTATTAAATGCTGCAGATTTTGTAATCTCCAGAGCCGGCGCCAATGCCATTTGTGAATTGCTTGCTTTGAAGAAACCAAATATTTTAATACCACTTTCTGCAGCTGCCAGTCGAGGCGATCAGATTCTAAATGCTTCTTCTTTTGAACACCAAGGCTTCAGCTTGGTGCTTCGCGAAGAAGAGCTATCAGGAGAATCTTTATTAAAAGCAGTTCATACCATCTACAAAAAAAGAAAGGACTATATTGCTACAATGGAAAAGAGTCCATTGAGCAATCCTATTGATAAAATAATGGAAATCATTAACGAAACTGCTAAGTACATGTAACGAGCAATATTCTAAACTGATAACAGGTGAGTGGCCGGTTGACCTGTTACCTGTGTACAGTTCAACTAATTTGGAAATATTGCATTTTTAGAGCATTTGTTATATGATAGAAAAGTACAAGTAATCGTTCAGCCACGGAAAAGTATATGTGCAATTTTCATAAAAAACCTATTCACAGGCATGCACAAATCACATATTGGCGTGAACAATTCAATTTTAAGTTGTTTGAATAAATAGCAAAAGATTATCCATAGGGAGGAAAAATTTTATGGCAAAGTCAAAACGTTCTACAAAAAAAACTGTTGCAAAGACTACTAATACTAACACAAATACTACCACAGCTGCTTCTAACGAATTAGTTCGTATCGAGCCTATGGTACCAAGACAGATCCCATTATTATCTATCATTGATGAAGAGGAATCTGCTAGAGCCTCATTAACCGAAACAGTTGTAATTCAGTACTGCGGAAGAGAAATTTCTAATAGCGATATTCTTGCACGTGTTCGTCAGGCATATACAGAATCAGGCGAGACAGCTGAAATTACATCTATTACATCCTATGTAAAGCCTGAAGAAAATAAAATTTATTATGTTATAAATGATAATTTCACTGGTGCATTAGATTTTTAATCAAATTAAGATGTCAGTAGCACCAAAGGTGCTTCTTTATATAAGATAGTAAATCTGAGGCTGTCCATCAGAGAAAAACAATCTTCTGTATTCGTTTTTCTTTGTGGGACAGCCTCTTGATAATTAATAGTAACCATTCAAGCATAGGAGGAGGATTCTTATTCACAATAATCGTATAAAAACAACAGATTTGGTTTCCATTAGTATTTTTGTCTCACTTATGGCAATTTGTGCATTTATAACAATCCCTTCTACTATACCATTTACCATGCAAACCTTTGCCATGTTTACTGCTGTAGCAGTTTTGGGTATGAAAAATGGCACTATTGCTATAGGTACTTATATTTTACTAGGTGCAATAGGCTTTCCCATTTTTTCAGGATTTCAGGGCGGCCCCGGGGTACTATTGGGCCCAACCGGAGGGTATATTATAGGATTTTTATTTATTGGCATTTTAACCGGTGGTATAATTAAAATATTCGGACATTCTACCCCTATTTTAATAATAAGCATGATTTTAGGCTCACTAGGAACTTATGCTTTTGGAACTTTATTTTTTTTATTTGTTTACGCTAAGGATAACTCACCAGTAAGTATTCTCACCGTCCTTGGCTGGTGTGTATTTCCATACCTTATACCAGATTGTTTAAAAATTGCTCTTTCTATACTAGTAACGAAACGTTTAAAGAAATTTAAATAAAAGGAATGATTAAATTGAATAATTCAAAAAATTATAATACATCAGATCTTAGCTATGATGAACTGGCCACATTACTTTCTAAAGAAAGACTGGAACAGGTTCTATATTTTGATTCTATTGATTCCACCAACAATAAGCTTCGGGAGCTGGCAAAAAATGGTGCACCTGCCGGCACTGTAGTTCTAGCAAACCATCAATCTGCCGGTAGAGGAAGAAGAGGGCGAAATTTTTCCTCCCCTAAGGATGCAGGTATTTATCTTTCTATTCTAATGAGACCCAATTGTACTCCACAGGAATGCACCAGTTTAACACCTTGGACAGCAGTGGCCATAACCAGAGCAATTTTTCATTTAATTAATATTGCCCCCTCCATCAAATGGGTAAATGACTTATATATGAATAATAAAAAAATTTGTGGAATTTTAACAGAATTGTCCATGGATAATGAAAATAAGAAGGTATCTCATGTTGTTATTGGTGTAGGCGTCAATATAAATGAGAGCTCCATAGATTTTCCATTGGATTTAAGGGATATTGCAACTTCTATTTATGCCGAAACAAATCAGAAAATAAATCGTTCCAGGCTGGCTTTTGCAATCATAAAAGAACTGGACAATATGATTGCAAATTGGCCCGAGGCAAAGGATGAATACTTAAATGCATACCGTGAGTATAACTTAACTACGAAATCGCAAATTTCTATTGTTTCCGGAGATACTTTAATCCCTGTTACACCTTTAAAGATTAATGATGATTTTTCCCTACAAGTCCGCCACCAGGATGGCAGACTAGAGAATCTATCAAGTGGTGAAGTAAGCATACGTTTATAATGCTATGTCTTTTACAACCTCACCAGCTATCATCATTCCTGCAACAGAAGGTACGAAGGCTACTGATCCCGGAGATACCTTCTGCCTTTTTTGCTCATTTCCATCAGAATTTTCTTCTTTTGGAATTTCTCTAGGTGTAATTGCCTGCTCGGTGGAATATACCACCTTTAATTTTTTAATCCCTCTTTTTTTGAGTTCACGTCGCATTACCTTTGCCAAGGGACAAACAGAGGTTTTATAAATATCTGTAATCTGAAATGCACCCGGATCTAGTTTGTTTCCTGCACCCATACTGGAAATAACCGGTATGTGTGCATTTTTAGCTTCTTCAATTATAAACAGCTTGGCTGTTACGGTATCTACCGCATCCACAACATAATTAAACTCTGAAAAATCAAACTTTTCTTTGGTTTCCGGAAGATAAAAACACTTATGGGTGGTAACCTTACACTCTGGATGAATATCCAGAATTCTTTCCTTCATAACGTCCACCTTATATTTACCAATGGTACTTCTTGTGGCAATAATCTGACGATTTAGATTGGTAATACTTACTGTATCGTGGTCAATTAAATCTATAGAGCCAATACCACTTCTGGCTAATCCTTCCGCAACATATCCACCAACTCCTCCTACCCCAAAAATTGCCACTCTTGCCTTATATAATTTTGCCATAGATTCTTCTCCAAGCAAAAGCTCGGTTCTTTGAAATGGACGTTCCATCAATACTTCCTCCAATTTAATTCTCTAATTTTAAGCATTTATATGGTAACTATACGTACAAAAACAATACAAAGAAAAAAAGAAAATGCCAATAAGACATTCTCTTTTTCTCTCATGGAACAAAGCACGCAAGCACGCTAACAACACTACATTTTCTCATGTGCTTCCATGCTTTGCCGCACCCATTTAGTACGCAGTTCATCTTTTAACCAATCCGTGCACATCCTGTCCCAAGGGCTTTTTTATAGGTAAATGTGATCCATTTTCCTATAAAGCAAACTAGAAGGACAGCTCCTCATCCTCAGCTTCTTCGTCAAGATTATAGTCTTCTTCATCAAAGTTAAAATCATAATCCTCACTGTCTAAGCTGTAATCCTCGTCGTCAAAGTTAAAATCATAGTCCTCAGTGTCTAGGCTGTAATCCTCGTCGTCGAAACTATAATCTTCTTCATCATCATAGTTGTAATCATCATAGTCATAATCACCATAAGAATCATAACCACCATAGCTCTCTAAAAGTTTCATCTGCACTTCTTCTACATATGCCTGTATTTCTTCTTCAGATGCAGTACCTATATTAAGCTCTTCTCCACTTGCCTCTTTAAAATTGGCACCTTTGCTAACTCCCACTGATATGGCTACATCGCCTAAATCAGGGATATATGTTTCATCTAAAGCAAATTTCACAGAATCATTTCCAACTTCTATAGTTCCTGTAATGCTTGGAATTTCTGAGGAAACTGGGGAACTAATACTAAAAGCTCCTGTTTCTCCATCATATACAAACTCCAAAACATTAAGCCCTTGCACTGTGAATACTACGTTATCTGTTTTTCCAGTTTTATCATTTTTAATAGCTACAAGTTTTTCACCATTGGCCCATACTTCAATATGATCCATTCTACTATCTTTCCCTAAGAAACGTAGCTCTATACTTTCTTTCTCATCTGTAAATTCCATGGACACTACAGAACCTTCGTATAAATAAAAATATAAATCAGCCGTATCTTCTTTATCTATACTATCTTTTAAATCTTCTACAGAAATTGCCTCTTCTTCTATTCCCAAGGTTTCCATATATGATACCATTGAATCTACATATGCATCATATATATTGAGAATATTTTCACCTGTTACTACTGTTTTGTATCCCTTGCAGCCAATTTCTTTGTCTCCAATTTCGAATTTTTTCTCATCCACTTTTTCAAACTCTAAATTTTCAAATTCCTCTTTAACAGCATCTACCAACGCATTATTTACTTCTTTACTTTCTTTAGAAGTCTCAAATAAACTCTTTATCATGTCATTGAATGACTTTAACTGTTCTTCTGTAAATTCTTCTGTGATATAACCGTTATTTTCTCCATCCACATAGTATGTAATCATTTTAGGTAACAAGGCTTCAGATGCTAGCACACACTTCTCTGGGGATAATTCAAGCAAATAATCTGCCTCAACACCCTCATACTGAACAGTTCCGTTTAATTGCGCCTTCTTTTCATTAGAAGCAATATTCATATCCATAGAAAAAATATCACTTGATAAGCTTACTGTAGTTGTAGATTCTTTTAAGTCAAGCTTATCAATTTCATTGAATATCTCCATATAATTTGCATTATTACTAGAGAATGTTTTATTCATGGCATTTTTTATTTCTTTTGATTCATTGGTGAAGAATATTTTACTAACAAAAAATACTGCAACTGCTATTAATGCCACAAAAGCTATGCCAAATGATATCCAAATTAATTTTTTCTTTTTTGGTTTTGGAGCATCTAAAGAACCAGAGGTATTTGGCATATTTCCCATGCCCGGAATATTTCCCTGCATTCCCATATTTTGTGGTGTCATTTGTGGATTTATTCCCATCTCCGGCTGCACCATATTTGGCTGGCCCATCTGTGGATTCATTCCCATCTCTGGCTGCACCATATTTGGCTGGCCCATCTGTGGATTTATTCCCATCTCCGGCTGCACCATATTTGGCTGGCCCATCTGTGGATTCATTCCCATCTCTGGCTGCACCATATTTGGCTGGCCCATTTGTGGATTCATTCCCATCTCCGGCTGCACCATATTTGGCTGGCCCATCTGTGGATTCATTCCCATCTCTGGCTGCACCATATTTGGCTGGCCCATCTGTGGATTTATTCCCATCTCTGGCTGCACCATATTTGACTGGC
>JAFQAU010000078.1 GCA_017399885.1 Lachnospiraceae bacterium | reverse complement strand
ATAGTTCGGGCAAAATTCAACCAAAGAAAGGTTTCAGCAAGAAAGGGTATAGAGTACCCATTGAAAGGGAAGGTACTTTGTGGATATTGCAAACGAACATTGAAGGTGATGAAGCTGGCAGGAGAAAAATTATTTTTCTATTGTCCGAATGAAAAAATCAGCAGCAGTGCAGAGTGCATGGCAGAGTCATTCAGCAATGAGAAGCTGGAGAGTATAGTTTTAAGGGAAATCAAAAGGCAGCTTGTTTTTCTGTCAGATATGAGTATTATTTTGCAGAATACTCGTTTGATGAGAGCGGAGCGGATAAAAGAGCAGGAGAAAGACTTGGTGAGCTTAGAGAAGAAGCTACAGGAGTTTATGGAACAAAAGGCTGTTTGTCTTGAAAATTATCATGCTGGAGCATTGAATAAGGAACAGTTTCGAGAAAGGCGTAACGAGATTGCTCAAATGATCAAAGATATGAAATCCGAGTATGAGATGAAGAAAAAAGAAGTAGAGCAGCAAATGAAAACGATGAGCAAATCGCCAAAAGACTGCGAAGGTCTGTTGTGCTATTCAGGAATGGAACAACTGACCAGAGAAATGGTAGAAGCCTTTGTGGATCATATTGAAATTGACGGGAATTTGAATATTGATATTCACTGGACATTCAATAATCAGTTTGATTGTAGAAGCGATGGTGTGGCAACAGCATAACACCAGCCATAAAGTATTGTGGCAGTTGTGTTACACCAGCAGTTGTTCTTTGTAGCATCAACATAACACCACCCTATGAGTTTTAGCTGAAAAAGAGTTGGAAAAATAATAAAAAAGTTTGTAGCAACTACTTGACACCAGAGGGTGTGGTGCAGGGGAATGATATCGGTATGAATTCTGTAACAACGAAACGTTATTTGCTAAGAGGAGCAAAAAGGGACGATTTAAAAGTACCAAATCGTAGTTTTGGTTGGGGGAAATTGGACATTTATAATACTCTAAATAAGTTGCGAATCTTTTAGGAATAGATACACTTGGTGAAATGTTAATTCTTTGTTAAAAAAATTAAGTTTTATCTAAAATAATGGAAAATATAAGGAATTGTGCTATAATAAAAGAGGATCAGTGCAGTTTTTTTTGGTAATAATAACTGATTATTATATTATTAAGATAGGGAAATGGAGGCGTAAATAGTGAAAGCGGGATAAATAGTGGCAGAGAGTAGAAATATAGGTATGAACAAAAGAAAAGAAAAATAGGGGGGAAATTTTATGAGTGATAAGGTTTTGGTCGAGAAAAAATTACGAAAGTATAGTGAGGAACAGAATCGAATTAAAAAAGTCAATACAACAACATTAATCAGTGTAACGATTATTGAATTAGTGCTTATTTTTGCTTTGGTACTTCAAACTTTTGTTATAGAGACGTCTTTTGGAAAGTTAGGAATATTTCCATTGATCATTTTGATAGTGGGAATTGTAGCAAACTGGGTGATTTATGTAAAGGATAAGAAAAGTAAAAAATTAAAGTACTGTATGTTATGCACTTTCTTTGTTGGATGGTTCTTCTTAATGGTAACAGGAAGCAATGCTATGGTAAGTTTTTATATTTATCCATTGGTAATTTCTACAATTTTGTATTTTGATAGTAAGTTTGAAAGAATTGTGTATTATTCTGTTTTAGCTACTACTATACTACGTATCATAGTAACCACCGTAAGTGGTTTACTATTTAATGGTGATAATGTTTTATTTATCAGTTTGGTGATAAGTATAGAATTGATTATTGTAATTCATATCACTGCCAAGCTATCCAACAGATTTAGTGAAGACATGCTTTATACTGTAAAGGATGAACAAGAAGTACAGAATGTTATGTTAAAGGATATCCTTGCAATTTCTGAGAAGGTACAAGAGGGAGTTTATGAAGTTAATGAGAAGATTGAAAATTCTCAAAATGCTTCTATGCAAGTACATAAATCTATTGAGGATATTTCGTTAAAAACACAGGAGAATGTGGAAAGTGTACAAGAACAGATGCGTATGACAGAGCAAATTAATCAGGACATTGAGGAAACTGCAGATAGTGCGAAGATCATGGTAGAGGCAGCAGCTTCATCTACAGAAATTTTAGAGAAGAATATGCAGGTTATTGATTCTATTCGAAAAGATTCCACATTTATCAATGAAACCAATGCCCATGTTGTAAGTTCTATGGAAGAATTACAGAAGAAGGCAAAAGAGGTACAGCAGATTACAGAGGTTATTTTTGCAATATCAAGTCAAACTAATTTACTTGCACTAAATGCTTCTATTGAGAGTGCGAGAGCAGGAGAGGCTGGAAGAGGATTTGCAGTAGTAGCAGATCAAATACGTAATTTGGCAGAAGAAACAAGACAATCTACAGAACAGATTGCAAGTATTGTTCAGGAGCTTAATAACAATGCATTAGAAGCATCCGAAATTGTAAGCAGTTCTATTGAAGCTATGAATCAGCAAAATACCAGAGTTGAGAATGCTTCTGAAGGATTTGAAGAAGTGCAAAATAAGATACAGGTATTGAATCAATGTGTAGGAGAGATCAATGGAAAAATCGAAAATCTACTTCAAACCAATACCATTGTAAGCGAAAATATTGTGCGATTATCTGAGAGTAGTGGTTCTATTTGCGATAGTGCTAAAGAGGTAGAGAATTCAAGTCTTCAAAATCAAAAAGAATCAGAGCAGGCAATGGGTTATCTTGAGGAGGTAAGTAGTATTGTGAAAGAATTTGAAAAGTATCAAAAGAAAGCATAAAGAAATAATAGTGCAAGTCGTGTGATAGGAAAGAGGAAAAGGCACCTATAACAAACTCCCGCTATGTTACAATGAATACAGATTGTAACATAGTGGGAGTTTTGTTCTATGCAACGAAGAAACAATTATATTGAGGCGAAGCCATTATGATATCTAAAGAGAATGGGAAATCAAAAGGGTAAATTGGAGAATGATGGAAAAACATTGTGAGTCTTGAAAAAAATTAGGTAATATGCTAAAATTATCTAAGAAATATTGATGGATATTTGTATAATATTACGATATGTTTACATCAGTATTACAGAAATGTTAGATAAAATGATAGTGTTTCCATCTCGGTCATGAGGCAGTAAGCCATTTGGGAAAGTTTAAGGTGATATTTCTATTATTTTGTTTGCAAAGAATAGGGAAATGAGAAGTGTGAAATTTTTTACTGAAAGAAAGGGGGAATACCAATGAAAAAAAGATGGATTGGTATGTTATTGGCAGGTATGTTACTTGGGGTTGGTTGCTTTGGCTGTGGACAGGAGAAAGATGATGCTTCTTCTCTTGACTTGGAGACTGTGGAAGAACAACCAACAGATAACCAGGGTGTGATTACCTTAACTGTTTGGGGAGCTGAGGAGGATCAGGAATTATTGAAAAAAATAATTTCGAATTTCCAAGAAAAATATAAATCAGAGGCTACCTTTGATATTCAGTTAATGCCTGTTGGAGAAGGAGATTGTAAGAAAAAGGTACTAGATAATGTTTTAGAATGTGCAGATGTATTTTCTTTTGCAGATGATCAATTGATGGCGTTAGCAGCTTCCGGAGTATTAAAACCAATTGAAAATGCAGAGGAGATTAAGAAAAATAATCTAGAAGGCGCAGTAAATGCAGCGTCAATTAATGATAAGTTGTATGCCTATCCCTTAACTGCAGATAATGGATATTTTATGTACTATAATAAGAAGTATTTTAAAGAGTCTGATGTAACTACATTAGATGGTATGTTGGAGATAGCCAAAAAAAATAATAAGAAAATAACAATGGACTGGAATTCTGGATGGTATTTATACTCATTCTTTGGGAACACAGGTTTAGAGGTTGGACTTGGAGAAGATGGGGTTACCAACTATTGTACATGGAATTCTACAGAGGGAGATATTAAAGGGGTAGATGTGGCAAAAGCCATGTACTCCATTAGTAAAAATGCTGGATTTCAAAATGGAAATGATAGTGCGCTTGTAGAGGGAGCAAAGGATGGAAGCGTAATTGGTGGAATTAGTGGTGTATGGCAATCAACTGCATTAAAAGAAGCATGGGGGGATGACTATGCTGCTGTAAAATTACCTACCTATACATGTGCAGGAAAACAGGTGCAGATGGGTTCCTATGTGGGATATAAAATGATAGGAATAAATTCACATTCTCCTAATAAAGAATGGGCAGCAAAATTGGCTGAGTTTATAACTAGTGAAGAAAATCAAACACTACGTTTTGAAATGAGAGGACAAGGACCAGCCAATATAAATGCTTCCGCTACGGAAAGTGTAAAAAACGATTTAGCAATAAAAGCATTGATAGAACAATCCGATTTTGGAAGTTTACAAAGAATCGGAGGAAAATATTGGGACCCAGTGGCTGCATTTGGTGAGAATATGGCAAGTGGAAAATATAATGCATCACAGCTACAGGATGTAATGGATGACTTGGTAGCCAAAATTACTGAGATTGGATAAGGGGGAGTGAAATATATGAAGATAAATCAGAAGTCAAAAAGCGTCAAAGAAAAAATAGAAAAAGATGGAAAGAAATATATGGGAATACGAGCATTGGTATTGTTACCCATGATGGTTTTAGGAATTGTAACTATTTTATCTTGTATAATGTCCATTCATAGTTTACGAAGTGTAAATAAAAATGCAACTACTATCTCTAATAGGTGTATGGAAAGTATAGAACAGTTAAGTGAGATAGAAAATAATGTCCAAAATATACATCGTATGGCATTATCTCATATTATAGCTACAAAATTTGACACTATGGTATCCATTGTTGAAGAAGTGGAAGCAATGGAGGTTACATTAGAGGAACAAATTGAAAATTACAAGGCATATGTAAATGAAGGTACAGCAGAGCATTATAACAGCATTGTAAACAATTATAAGGAGTATAAAAAGACATTACGTCAATTATTTGCTTATAGTGCGGGAAGCGATACTGAAGCAGCATATACCTGTGCAAATAATGAGTTTGAGGATTTTAGTATAGCTATTCGTGATAGTATAAGTAAATTAGCAGATGATGCTGATAAGCAGGCAGATGATGCAAAAGTACAGTTAACCAAGTCCTATGGAACTGCAATTCTAGCTTGTGGAATCACTGTTGTTATTTGTGTATTTGTCATGATTTTAGCATTTGTAATAGTTGTTCGTATGGTTGTAACACCAATTCGTACTACACAGAAACAGTTATCAGAAATTATTTCTGATATTGACAGACGAGAAGGAGACTTGACAAAACGTGTTAAGGAGGCACATGTTGCAGAGCTTGCAGCATTAGGCAAAGGAATTAATGAATTTATTATAAAATTACAAAGTATTTTCCATACGTTATCAGAAAATTCAGAGAAGATTGATACAGTAGTAAAAGAGGTAAAAGAAAGTGTGATTACTTCTGGAGACAGTGTTACAGATTTGTCAGCATTAACTGAAGAATTAACTGCTACCATGCATGACGTTTCTGAAAATGTAGAGAGAATTAATGGAAATACAGAAAGTGTTAGCGGGGAAGTTGGGGCAATTGCCGCACGTTCCAATGAAGTAAAGGAATATTCTGTAGATATGAGACAACATGCAGATATGATTGAAAAATCTGCAAAAATCAATTTAGAAAATACAGAGAAAAAAGTGAATGAAATTTTATCTATTCTAAATAAGTCCATAGAGGAGAGCAGAAGTGTAGAACAGGTTAATTCTCTAACAGATGATATTTTAAATATAGCAAGTCAAACAAGCTTACTTGCATTAAATGCATCTATTGAGGCTGCAAGAGCTGGAGAGGCTGGAAAAGGATTTGCTGTTGTAGCAGAGGAGATTCGTCAACTTTCTGAGCTTAGTACAGCAAATGCAAATAATATTCAGGAAATTAATAGTACAGTTATTCGGGCGGTTAGAAATTTATCGGAAAATGCTACTCAACTTCTAAATTATGTAAATGAGGCAATTTTACCGGAATTTGAGGAATTTGTGGATACCGGTGTAAAATACGAACAAAATGCAAGATATATTGAAACTGTTATGAATGAATTTGCAGAAAAGACAGAAACCTTGCGTGTATCAATGTCTGATATAGCAAGTTCCATTAATACAATCACAAAGGCCATTTCAGATGGAGTGGAAGGTGTAAATGGTGTTGCGGATAGCACACAGATTCTGGTAACAGATATGGATAATATTGTGAGAAGAATGGACGAGAATCAAAAGATATCCGAGGACTTAAGTAAAGAGACATCTGTATTTATAAAATTATAGATTATAAGTAGCAGTTTGGGTAGAACTGTGTATCTCTACTTTGTTTGGAACAAAGGGCTGGACTGTTACAGAATAGGGCAATTTTTAATTGTAAGCTTGCCAAATTCTGTAACAGTCCGGCCCTTTATAGCAAGTATCAACCCTGCGTGTGAACGGTAATGAACAGGAAAAAAAATCCAAATTTTTTTATCTTATATTTGCTTATGAAAAAAGCCTATGGTATAATAAGAAACATGTTGTGCAAAATAACAAAAAAAAAACGGAGGATAAGATGTATGGCTTTTTGCATGTATTGTGGGAAAGAAGTAGAAGAAGGAAAAATTTGTACCTGTCAGGAAAATACGCCAGTTAACACAGCCGAGACAGGAATGCCTGTAAATGGAAATATGATGAATGGAGCGGGAATGCCTGCAAACGGAAACATGATGAACGGAACAGGAATGCCTGTAAATGGGAACATGATGAATGGAACAGGAATGCCTGCAAACGGAAACATGATGAACGGAACAGGAATGCCTGCAAACGGAAACATGTTGAACGGAGCAGGAATGCCTGTAAATGGGAACATGATGAATGGAACAGGAATGCCTGTAAATGGGAACATGATGAATGGAATGGGAAATGGCATGAATATGCAGGGTGTATATAATAATGCGCAGTTTAATGAGATGCAGCAAAAATCAAAAATGTATATAGCTGAATTATGGGGTGCATGGGTTTCATTGATCAAAGCACCTGTTACAGCTGGGGTACAATTTATTAATTCGGCAAGTAAAAATATTGCATTTGGATTGATCATATTACAAGCAATTTTGACTGGAATTTTTGGGATTCAGTTATGTAACGAGTTTAATGACGCAATAGGATACGATGATTATAAAATCAATTTAGTTATGGCTTTTTTATTATCTGTAGTTGGTTCTTTACTTGTATCAGCTGTAGTGTTTGGATTAATATTTATCGTTGTTCGCATATTAAAAGGGAATGCTACTTGGGAGAATAATTTATGTATTGCCAGTTTAAAAGCAGTAATATCCGTACCATTTCAGTTGATTGGTATCATACTATGTTTAGCAGGTTCAGAATGGTCAGTTTATTTCTTTGCTTTTGGAAGTTTTGCAGGTCTTTTAGTAATGATGGCGGCTGTGTCAGCTATGGATAATATTAAGAAAGACTACTGTGCATATTTATTCTTTATCTTTAGCTTAGTTTGTTTGTTTGCATGGGGAATTATTTGTAATGTAGGAATGCCAATGTATTTACCAAGTGAGCTAAGAGAAGGTTTCGAGGGTGTTAAGGAATTTATGAATTATTTTAGTTAAGAAAATTGAGAGAGCAGTTTGGGATGTATAAAGATACATAGCCCGCTGCTCCTTTTGCTTTATGGAAAAAGTAAAGTTTTACAGGTGCATGTGTCTGAAGTTCTAGATTTTTAATATAGAAAAGAGTATTTTTGATTTGAAGGGATTGGTTTATATTATGAAAAAAATAATTGTGGGATTTATATTTATGTGTATTATCATGTGTAGTGGATGTACTCAAAAAGGGAATAAAGGTATAGAACAAGTTGAAATACCAAAAGCAACTAAGGAGATAACAGAAAGTACAGTTACTGTATCTACAATAAACCCGACTGTGAACCCTACGGTAGAGCCTACGGTGGATCCGGATTGTGGATATGAGTTTATTTTGGTGGATGAAAAGGTGTATGTAACAGAAAGGGTAAGAGTAAGAACCCAGGCAAATACAAAAAATGAAAATAACATATATAAAAAAATAAATAGAGGTACAGAGCTTGTAAGAGTGGGATACAACAAGGAATGGAGCAAGATACAGTTGGATAATAAGACATTCTATGTGGCAACAGAGTATTTATCAACAGAGAAACCAGCTACAGGACTTGTTGTAATTGATGCAGGGCATCAGAGAAAACAAAATAGTGAATTGGAACCGGTTGGTCCAGGAGCCAGTGAAAAGAAAATGAAGGTTTCCTCAGGTACGGCAGGTAAGGTAAGTGGATTGGCAGAATATGAATTAAATTTAATAGTAGCAAAAAAATTAAAAAGTGAATTAGAAAAACGTGGATACCAGGTTATTATGATAAGGGAAGACCATGATGTAAACATAAGCAATAGTGAGCGTGCTGAGATTGCAAATGAGGCAAAAGCAGATGCTTTTATTCGAATTCATGCAAATGGGGATAATAACTCTAGTGTGAATGGAGTAATGACGATTTGTCAGACTTCTCGTAATCCGTATAATGGAGCATTATATAGCCAGTCTAAAAAATTGTCAGAAACTGTTTTAGAAGGTATTTTACAGGAGACCGGTGCCAATAGTAAAGGAGTATGGGAAACAGATACTATGAGTGGGATTAACTGGTGTCAGGTACCTGTTACCATTGTGGAAATGGGGTATATGTCTAATCCTGAGGAAGATAGAAAAATGGCAACAGATTCCTATCAAAATAAGATAGTAACAGGCATTGCCAATGGGATTGATAAAGTGTTACAATAGGGATAGTGCGTAATTGTATAATAAGAATGAGGAAGGAAGTTTTGATGACAATACAGGAATATTTAAGTGGACATAAAATATTGGCACAGGGTGCAATGGGAACTTATTATAGTCAAAAAACCAAAAAAGAGGGATTACTTTCAGAGCTTGCTAACTTTAAACAAGAAGAAGTTATCAAGAACATACATAAGGAGTATCTGGAAGCAGGAGTAAATTTGCTTTTGACAAATACATTTTCTGCAAATAAAGAGAGTCTTTCCATGGATATGGAAGGTGTAGCGGAATGTATAAAAAAAGCAATTAAGATAGGAAGGGAAGCAATTCAAGAGAGAAATAATACGGAACAACTTGTATTCCTTGCAGGTGATATTGGTCCTATTCCGGAAAATGGGGACAAGACGAAGAAGGAGGTTCTTCAGGAATATAAAGAGATCTGTGATGTTTTTCTACAGGAAGAGGTTTCCATTTTAGTATTTGAGACTTTTGTTGAATTAAATTATATTAGAGAATTGGTTCCTTATATAAAGGAGAAGAAGCAGGATATTTTCTTAATTGTTAATTGCTGTGTAAATAAGAATGGATATGCCCGTTCCGGTATTCGCTATACTCGTCTCTTGGAGGAATTGATTGAAATGGATGGAGTAGATGCTTGTGGATTAAATTGTGGAGTAGGTTCCGGACATATGTTACAGTTATTGCAACAGATACCAAATCTGTTGGATAGAAAATATATTATGATTGCTCCAAATGCAGGGTATCCGGAACAACTTCAAAATAGGATGGTTTTTCTAAATAATAGCAATTATTTTTCAGACAATATGAGTGAAATATCAAAGATGAATGTGGCAATTCTTGGGGGCTGTTGTGGAACAACACCTTCTCATATAAAAAAATTAAGAGAACAGATGGATACTGCTCCAGCATGTGTACAAGAATTACAGAAAATGGATTTGGGAGATTCTATTGATTATCAGAAAAATAAGAAGAAAAATGCTTTTTGGGAAAAGTTTTCAACAGGCAACAAGGTTATTGCTGTGGAACTAGACCCACCTTATGATGGAAACTATGATAAAGTAATGGAATGTGCACAGGTGCTAAAGAAATGTAATGTGGATATGATTACCATAGCGGATTCACCTATGGGAAGAAGTCGTGTGGATTCTATTTTAATGGGTGTAAAAATCGCCAATGAAATAGGGATGCCGGTAATGCCTCATCTTTGTTGTCGTGATAAAAATATGATAGCCATGCGTTCTTCTATTTTAGGTGCTTATGTGAATGGACTAAGGAATTTTCTACTAGTAACGGGGGATCCGGTTCCCAGTGAAAATAGAAAAATAACTACCAGTGTGTTTGATTATCATTCCATTCATCTTATGCAGTTTGTAAAGGAAATGAATGAGGAACATTTTGTGGAGGAACCGTTGGTATATGGTGGGGCTCTTAACTATGGAAGAGGAAAAATAGACATAGTAGTTGAGCGAATGAAAAAGAAAATAGAGGCAGGCGCATCTTATTTTCTAACACAACCAATTTATTCAGATGAAGACATAGAGAGAATTCGTCAGATAAAAGAACGGGTGGATACAAAGATTTTATGTGGAATTATGCCACTTGTGAGCTACCGAAATGCCAATTTTATTAAAAATGAAATGACAGGAATAAATGTTCCAGATGAGATTATAGAGCGTTATCATCCGGATATGGATAAAGAAGAAGCGGAATGGGTAGGGGCACAGGTTGTAAATGAGATTATTGAAAAGCTCTCCCCGTATGCAGATGGATATTATTTTATGTTACCATTTAATAGAGTAAGTTTAATGGAAAAAATAAAAATATAAAAGGGTGGATAGAAAAGAAGAAAGGTAAAGTAAGCAAACGCAGTTTTCACCCTTAGCGTTTGCGTTTATCAAGATGCAAGCAAATGCTTGATAAGATTAAAACAAAGGTCGAAAGAAAACTAACTAGAATTCTATGAGATAAAGCTTTTATTCCGGCATTTGTACATATCAAAACAGGCAAGCTGGTATTTGATAAGAGTGGTATATATTATGAAAAAAGGACAAGTTTACGAAGGTATTATCACAGAGGTGGATTTTCCAAATAAAGGGATTGTATATGTAGAAGAAGAAAAGGAAAACGGGGAAAAAATACTGCAAAAGGTAGTTGTAAAGAATGGCATTGAGGGACAGAAGATTCGATTTTCTATTAATAAGGCAAGAAAAGGAAAATTTGAAGGAAGATTATTGGAATGTATAGAAGCATCTAAGGAAGAAACAAGGAAAGATATATGTCCGTCCTTTGGAGCTTGCGGAGGTTGTACTTACCAAACACTTCCTTATGAAAAGCAATTGGAGTTAAAGAAAAAACAGGTAAAGAAATTGTTGGACGGTGTATGCCAGAATTATAAATTTGAGGGTATTGTGGGGAGTCCTTTAGAGTGGAACTATCGCAATAAAATGGAATTTACTTTTGGCGATGAATATAAAGATGGACCATTAGCACTTGGCATGCACAAAAAAGGAAGCTTTCATGATATTGTTACAACAAAGGAATGTATGATTGTACATGAAGATTATAATGCAATTTTAAATGCAGTCCTTGCATATTTTACAAAAGAAAATGTCGATTTTTATCATAGAATGAGTCATCAGGGAGTACTAAGACATTTATTAGTGAGACGAGCTGTAAAAACAGGAGAGTTGCTAATTAGTGTTGTAACTACTACACAGCAAGCTTTGGAATTACAACCTTTGGTGGATATTTTACTTGGTCTGCCATTGGAAGGAAAAGTAGTGGGAATCCTACATATAAAAAATGATAGTGTGGCAGATGTGGTGCAGAGTGATGAAACGGAGATTTTGTATGGACAGGACTTTTTCTATGAGGAATTACTTGGACTTAAATTTAAAATATCTACATTTTCATTTTTCCAAACCAACTCTTTGGGTGCAGAGGTTCTTTACAAAACTGCCAGGGAATTTATTGAAGAAAGCAGCGAGAACGCCATTGACGGAAAAGTAGTGTTTGATCTTTATAGTGGAACAGGAACGATTGCACAGATGCTTGCACCTGTGGCGAAAAAAGTAATTGGTGTGGAAATTGTAGAGGAAGCTGTGGTTGCAGCAAGAGAAAATGCAAAGAGAAATGGAATTGAAAATTGTGAGTTTATAGCAGGTGATGTCCTAAAGGTTTTAGATGATATTGAAGAAAAACCGGATATGATTATCCTAGATCCACCAAGAGAAGGAATTCATCCTAAGGCATTAAAGAAAATTATTGACTATGGAGTAGACCAGATTTTGTATATTTCATGTAAACCTACTAGTTTGGCTAGGGATTTGGAGATGCTGCAGGAATGCGGATATAAGGTTGAGAGAGTGAAGTGCGTGGATATGTTTCCGCAGACGGTGCATGTGGAGACGGTTGTTCTTTTGTCCCAACGAAAACCAGATGATGTAATCGAAGTTGAGATAGAATTAGATGAGCTTGATTTGACGACCGCGGAAAGTAAGGCGACATATGCGGAGATTAAGGATTATGTCTTAAAGGAGCATGGGTTGAAAGTCTCTAGTCTGTATATTTCACAGGTAAAAAGGAAATGTGGAATTATTGAAAGGGAGAACTATAATAAACCGAAGTCAGAGGATGCAAAGCAACCACAGTGTCCAAAAGATAAAGAAAAGGCGATAAAAGATGCACTGGAGCATTTTGGGATGGTTTAGAGAGGTGAGCACATGGCATTAAATTATACGGTGTATCAGTATGATGGCAGCAGGAATGCAGTTGTTATAACAGATATGGATGGCAAGGAACTTGTAATTGACTGTGATAAGGCAGAGGAGCAAGTTGTATTTGATGAGCCGGAGGATGCAGGGACTCTTGTCAGACTTGCAAGGAAAGAGCCGGCAAGTTATGTGAGTATTGCAATGCGTCCGGGCGGATTGCAGGATTATGTGGATGTGTGGAATGAGTTAAATTAAAAATAGTGAATGAGAAGTGTCGGTTGGAGAAATCTGACCGGCATTTTTAAGTGGGTGAAACAATGGATAGGTTGGTTTAGTATAATGAAAATGTAGGGGTGTAGTTGATGTGTTTTTGTAAATTGCAAACTTTGATTTCTGATTGAGAAAAACGATAAAAAGTGCTAAAATATCATGTAGTATAAGTCAGATGGAACATTGGAATTGAAGAATTAAAATGGCGGTTAATTATGATAAATTATGGGGTATCTTAAATGAGCATGGGATAATGAAAACAGAGCTTATAAAAGAGGCTAAAATCAGTACAAATGCGATGGCTTAGCTTGGTAGAAATGAAGATGTTCGTGTAGGGGTATTGGAAAAGATTTGTTTGACGTTGGATTGTAAGTTGGATGATATTTTTGATATTTGCCCAATAAAGAATATTTTTTTTGAAAAGCAACTTCTGATAATAAGAGTTATCATCACCTCGGAAGATGATGGATTCTTTCTTGTTACGCTTGATTTTGCCTTGTTTTATCAGTTCTTCTTTTTCTGCGCGAATGCGTTCTAAAAGCATGGATGCCGGCTCGTCATTCGGGTCTTGTGGAACAAGCTTGCCACGGATGGCGAGGTCTAGAATTTTGGATTTTGCCACAGAAATCAAAGTTTGCAAATCTTCTTTTTCATCTGTAATATTTTCTATGATTTTTATGGATTTGGCAATTTGATGTCCAATATATATTTGTTCCTGTGTTGGAGGAACTGGAACAAATATATTAAGTACATTAGCGACGGACAATCCAGGCTGTGCTGCGCCAGTTGCATATTCGTTTAGTCTCAATGCTTCCAAAGTATAATTGCTCCAGTTGAAATCTATTCCATCAAACAAAGTTGTAACCACAGCATGTTCGGTTGCATAAAATTTACCAGATGCAATATTGATATTGCCGCACAGAGCACCTTGGCGTCCTACGATACTGAATGTTCCATTTTGATTGTAATCGTCTACATATCCTCTGATTCCGTTACCACCGAAGCACGGATAGCAACCATCAAACGGTTCTGGTTTAATTTGCTCAGATGGCTTAGCTTTTCCAGCAGCCATCATACAAATGTGTTTTAACCTCGTCCAACACCACCCTTCCGGCACTTCAAACGGTATCTCATCCTCAATACATTTCACCGTTCCATCCTGGAACTTCTCATAATGTAAATTATGAATGTATAAAATTGTACTTTTACAAACAAATTACTGAATGTAAATCAACACCATAATACCGTGTATTTCACAGTAAAATCCCATTTTTACATGAGATTTTCATGTGCTAAAATAGTTGGGAAAAAAGAGAGAAAACAGCACATGATTTTTTACGGTAAAAATGCTGAAATACATCATATTATAGTGTAAAATACATTTTTTACATCGGATTTTACTGTACTTTAAAAATACATTCTTTTGTGATTGAAAAAAAATCCTCCGTTTTTTACATGAAAATGGCAAAAATCCTCCGTATTTTACTGTAAATGAGTGATTTCACTCCATATTTTACAGTAAAATAATAAATACTAGGGGTTTCAAGGGGAGCTCCCTGACAAGATGCATTGGAGAAGGCGGAGACGTCTCTAATGCGTATCTTGCCATGCTTATCTTAAGTTTATTTTGTTCAGTACGTTAATGAAGATGTACTTTAAGCAAAGTAGAAAAACAAGGTTGATAAAAACGTTTTTCATGTATTTTTTACTCTGCTCATTGAAATTATCAATAGAAAATTACGAAAGAGTAAGAAGCGTTTTCTGATTGCCGGAAACATTGCTTTTTTTGTATCATAGTTGTATTATATATGCAAGATCATAAGTGACTACTTAGAAGAAAGCTACAGAAGAGAGCTTTGCAACTATGGAGGGAGGAAAGCTTTGAGTAAGGAATTTGAACGTTGCTGCACATTTCTAGCTGAGATGATGGAAAAGTATGGTCCGGAGGTATTGCGTGATATAGTCGAAGAACTTCAGTTAGAACCGGAAACTTGGTGTGATGATGCAGAAGAAAAAAGAATTCGGTATGAGACTTATGTGAATAGATTACAAAAACGATTTAAGATAGTTGCATAAGGATTATCCCCATCTTTGACAGTTTGTTAAAAATAAAATCGCTGTAAACCCAGTAAATATGGGCACTACAGCGATTTTTTTCTCTGTCACGGACTATAGTAATTTATTCTTTTCCTTTACTTTTTTTCTGAATTGTTTTCATCTGACTT
>JAFQAU010000077.1 GCA_017399885.1 Lachnospiraceae bacterium | reverse complement strand
GCTGGACATACACGCTTGTATACGTTGTTGCCATAGCATCGCTTTTTCTTCATCCATAAAACTCCTCCTATCATTCATTTTGGAAGTAGTTTAACAAAATGAATGTTAGAAGTCGATACGCCTTGTTTTGAATCGCTTACGAACTTATGAAGAAAGTAAGGTTTTACACCTTTTAACATTACAAAATTGTAAGATTACTGTAATCCTCTATTATAGGTAAGCAACAAAAAATCGGTTATGATTAATAACAAGAAAACAAAAAATCTGAAATTGACAGGAGGAAAGAATATGTCGCTTTTAAAAATAAAAGATGTTTGCAAATATTATGGAAACGAAGCCAATGTAACCCAAGCATTGGATAAGGTGAATTTTGAAATCCAAAAAGGGGAGTTTGTTGGAATTATGGGGGCTTCTGGTTCAGGTAAGACAACCATGTTAAATTGTATATCTACAATAGATACGGTAACCTCCGGTCATATTTTTTATGATGAGATGGATATTACAGAAATGAAAAGCACACAGTTAGCAGAATTTCGAAGGAGAAATTTGGGGTTTGTGTTTCAAGATTTCAATTTGCTTGATACGTTAACCGTGGAGGAAAATATTTCTCTTGCCTTGACTATTAATAAGGCAGATGCAAAAGAAATTCCCCAAAAAGTAGAAGAAATGGCTGATATGTTGGGCATTAAACCTATTTTAAAGCGTTTTCCTTATGAAATATCCGGAGGGCAGAAGCAAAGGTGTGCTTGTGCAAGGGCACTAATTAATAATCCTAAATTGATTCTTGCAGATGAACCAACAGGAGCACTTGACTCCAAATCCGCACAGCTTTTGTTAGAAACTATGGAAAAAATGAATAAACAGTTACATGCTACTATTTTAATGGTAACCCACGATGCATTTTCCGCAAGCTACGCACAGCGAATTTTATTTTTAAAAGATGGAAACTTGTTTAAGGAATTAAGTGCTAAGGGAAAAGGCAGAAGGGAATTCTATAACGAAATTCTAAATGTACTTGTTCTTCTAGGAGGTGAAACAAACGGTGCTTACTAAATTGGCGGTTCGCAATATCAAGCGTTCCATAAATGATTATCTTTTATATGTCATAACAATTACGTTAATTCTCTCGTTGATGTTTGCCTTTAATTCTATGATGTTTTCAGATTTGATACTTAATATGAATGCACATATGGCAGATTATAAAATGTTACTAATCTTATTTTCTGTGATTGTACTTATTGTGGTTGCGTGGTTAGTAAATTACATGACAAAGTTTATGTTAGAAAAACGAAGCCGGGAATTTGGCACTTATTTAATATTGGGAATGGAAAATAAGGACGTTTCTAAATTGTTTTTTTATGAAAACGTAATATTTGGTGTGATTGCACTTGTATTAGGGTGTTTTATTGGAAGCTTTGTATTTCAGGGATTGGTAATTATTGTTACAGCATTCTTTGGGAAAGAATATAGCTTAAATGCAGAGTTTAGTGTGTATGCCATGCTGCTTACCATTGTGTATTATTTTTTGATAGAAATACTTGTGGTATTTCGTAACAACCGATATTTGAAAAAGCTGAAGATACACGATTTAATGAATGCAGATAAAGTGAATGAACAGGTGCAGGTAAAGCACGTTACAAGAAATGTGATTTTATTTGTATTATCTCTTGTGGCAGGAGTCATTGCGTGTACCAAAGCGCCGATTATTGTAGTTATCATTTGTATTATCTTCTTTATTTATGGTTTTTACATAGGAATATCCGGTATATTGGTATTGTTGGTTAGTAAAACAAAACATTTCAAATATAAGAAAATGTATGTGTTTCTATTTAGACAGCTGGCTTCGAAAATCAATACCATGGGATTTACTATGGGAACCCTTGCCATGTTGTTTACCTTAGCTTTATTAAGTAGCAATTATGCCATTGGGTTGAGCAGTTATAAGGCGGAAATCGAAAAGTATGCACCATTTGATATCTGTCTTACAGATTTAGATGCAGGTGAGGATTTTTCAAAAGCCAGGGAAATGTTAAAGAAGGATGGCTGGGTGAAAAATGAGCTTGTATACAGTATTTATCAAGGAGAACATGACACCTTGCGAAAAGTACTAAAAGACAATCAGGTTTTCGGGGGTTATTTTAAATACGATACCTATATGAAAGTAAGCGACTATAATGTGTTGCGTGGTTTTCTTGGATTAGAGGAGATTTCGTTAAAGGAAAAGGAATATGTAATTCATTGTGTTGCTTCTATATCTGGCTATTATGAAGAATGGCTACAGGCAAATTCACAGATGGAAATTTGCCATGAGCAATATAAATGTCAGGGAATATATGATGAGGACTTTGCACAAAATGGCCAAAATGGTGCAGGATATGTGGTTGTTGTACCGGACCATGTGGCAGAACAGATGAAAGTATATTACTCTCAGTATACATGCCAAACGTTAAAAGAAACTGATAATAACCTTTATGAAGAGTTGAAAAGTTATGTGTCCCAGGATGCGGAATATTGGTCTACCTCGGCAGAAAGGGAAGGAGAATTAGATCATGGAATGGGACTGGATAGTATGTATGCCATTTTTGATAATATTATGGTAAAAAATGGAGGATTGGTTTCGGAGGTGGAAGCAGCAATTATTACTGTAGTATCTTCCATTTTTTATGTGGCACTGGTATTTATTTGTGTAGCATTAACAATTCTTGCAGTACAGCAATTAAGTGATTCTACAAAATACAAGTACCGTTACCGAGTGTTGCATCATATGGGAGTAGATGACCGACAAAGAGCAAAATTAATTTGGAAGCAGTTACTTATTTATTTTGGTGGTCCAATACTGATACCTGTGCTTATTAGTATGATTCTTTCGCTTAAATTAAATCACATGTTGCTTACAGGAACACAAATTCAGACAGGAAATTATTTGTTCTTTACAGTGGCATTGGTATTATTTTTACTTGTGTATAGTATCTACTTTAGTGTGACCTATCTTTGCTTTAAGAGGAATGTTGAGGTGGAGTAGGAACTTTCCACTTGTAGGGTGTGTTATGAGATAGAGGATAGAAAGGATATCTTCTAAGTACAGTAATAGCAATTCACCACACAATTACTACAATTGGTCACTTTTTCGGAAAAAATAAAATAAATTTGTTAATGTATAAAGAAAGTAAAGGTTTTACTTTCTTTTATGAAGTAGTGAAAAATTTAGGAGGAAATGAGGAAATGGAAAAGAAGGAGTCTGATGAAATGAAAGAAAGAGAAATTGTGAAAGATGGGAAAAAGAAATTATTAAAAAATAAGCTGTCAGATACACTGCCTATATTATACTTGTTTACGATAATGCTTGTTTTTCTTGGACAAATGTTAGGTAGCTTTATTGGTTTGACTCCTTTTGCCACAAGCACCGATGTTGGGATGACTGCATCTATGTATTTTATGTTCATAGGTATTTGGGGCTTAGCTATTTTATATTTGCGTTTTACAAAGAAAAATCGTCCAATTCTAAAAGTACTTGGGCGCAAGGCAGAAGGCAACAACTGGAAAAATTTATTGCTTGGTTTTGCAATTGGCTTTGGTTTGAATGGAATTTGTATATTGGTGGCATGGCTACATAATGATATTTTTTTGTATTATGATAATTTCAATCCATTTTATTTTGTGATTATTTTTATGGCTGTTTTTATCCAGTCGTCTGCAGAAGAAATGATTTGCAGAGGATTTTTGTATCAACGATTAAGACGAAGTTATAAAAGTCCAGCAGTGGCTATAATAGGGAATTCTTTGTTGTTTGCTCTGTTGCATTTGACAAACGAAGGAGTTACATTTTTATCTGTATTAAATATTTTCGTAGTGGGCATTTTGTTCTCTCTTATGGTTTATTATATGGATAGTTTGTGGTGTGCCATGGCAGTTCATGCAGCCTGGAATTTTACACAAAATATTATTTTTGGGTTGCCAAACAGCGGAACTGTAGTGCCATATTCGATTTTAAAGCTTGATGCTTCAACAGCAAATAATAGTTTTGCCTATAATGTTGGGTTTGGTATTGAAGGAACGTTATTTGCGAATATCGTTCTGATATTGGCATGTGTTGTGATTTATTTGTGGGGAAGAAAGCATGGAAAGAGACCTTGTGGAGTATCAGTCTATTAATTAAAGAGTGTAAAGCTTATTTTGACTTTATAGGAAAGTTCGTCCTATGCAACACGCATCTGGCACGCAAAGTGGAGCAAGTCCCTCATGAATGAGGGATTTAGGGAGTTGAAGTGGACTTGTCCACTTTGTTCCTTTATAGGAAAGTTCGTCCTATAAAGCAAAACGCCCCGCGAGGATGTGCACAGATGCGTAAGGAATATTGTTGCAAAAGGCATGCAACACGCATCTGGCACACAAAGTGGAGCAAGTCCCTCATGAATGAGGGATTTAGGGAGTTGATGTGGACTTGTCCACTTTGTTCTGCTAAGACGAAGATACACCTATGCTATGGTGAATC
>JAFQAU010000076.1 GCA_017399885.1 Lachnospiraceae bacterium | reverse complement strand
GTTCTCCTTTAAGATTTATATTCATACGTGATACACCTCCCAGAATAAGTGTATCAATTATATAAAAATAGAAAATAAGGATGTAGGTTTTACGACATTTTTATTTTCCGTAATTCCTACATCCTTATATTATCATTTGCAGTGGATGAAGTTTTTTGGCAGTTAGTGCTTTGGATGGCTGATAATGTTGGAAAGAAAATAAACAAAAAGGCAAGTGATGCCAAGACTGTATGTGAACCAGTGTATTGTGAAGAAGTAAATGGCGAATGGAGACTTGGAATATGGCAAGAAGATATTGAGTTTGTTTTTAAGGAACTTGATATGAATACGGACTATAAAACATGGAAAAAAGAAGCGGTGATCCATGGTTACATTAAAAGGGGAGATAGCAGATTAGCAACTTGCGTTAATGGTAGTGTTTGTCAAAAATATGGTAGGAAGTCAATGACGGAGAGGGTTGTGTTATTCAATGTTACGGATGAAGAAATGGAGATGATAAAAGATAATAAAATGGAGGCTGAAAAAGAAAAGAATAACGTAGCCGATAGCCAAAAAAACAAGGAGGTGGATAAGAATGAGTCTAGAGATAACTCGGATAAGTAGTTATCCGGGGAAAAAAGATAAATTGCTGAAGTTTTTTATGGAGCTTCTGCCATCTAAGAAGATTACAAAAACGTGGGAGCCGTTTGCAGGAACACTGTCTATGAGTATTAATTTGCTAAAGGGATTTGAACCGATAGAAATGTTTGCAACAGAAAAGGATTTAGGCATGTATTCGCTGTTGCATGCCATACAAGAGAATCCAGTCGAGCTGTATGAAAGCATGGAAGAACTTGAGTATTGTAAAGAAAGCTATGACTGGGCAACGAAGTTGCGAAATAGTGGATATCAGGGTGCAGACGAGTTGCAAATTGCTAAGGCAAAATACATTCTTTGTAATATGTCAATTAACGGCATTGACCAAGATGGTAAGTACCGTGATATTGATATGAATACAGAAAATGATTTAAAAAAATATTGCTATGCAAAGCAGGTGCGTGAAAGATTTCGCCGACAGGTATTTGAAAATATCATGCGAGGACATAAATCATTGCAGGGAATTAAGTTAGAGAATGTTGATATGATGAGTAAGTTCATGTTTAGAGCGATTGACAAAGAAATGTTTATTTTTGCTGATGTTCCGTATACCGATAAAGATTTGTACGCAGTAAAGACAGATTTAGACTGGCATAAGAATTTTATACAGACAATAATAATGCTACAAAAGCAGGGTAATCTAAATGCGAAAATCATGATATGCAATTATTGTAAAAAAGATTTGAGACATGATGTGTATTGTGAATTACTCAAATATGGTTTTAAATTGGTTAAAGTTACAGAGGTAGTAAAGCCAACCGTAATTCGTAGAAATACAAAAAAGAAAAATAAAGAGACAGAGTATGTTTTCATAAATTACGACCCAATTGGTACGATAGCAAGAAATAGAATCAAAACAAGTAAAGATGTGTTTGGAGAATAGTTAATTGCAGGAGTCAACGTGACTCCTGCCAATAAAATAAAAATTAGAAGATAGAAACAACAGTAAAAGAAAAAATGATACTTTAAAACAATGGAGGAAATGCATTCTATGAAGAAAGAGAACATTAGTAGAATAACCTACAATGTTGAGGAAACCGCTATTGCGTTAGGTATCAGCAAATCCTTGCTTTATAGAGAAATACAGCAAGGTACTATTGAGATACCGTATCATAAGGTTGGGAACAGAATATTATTTAGCGTAGCTGCATTAGAAAAGTATTTTAATGAATAATTGTGGTCAGAGGGGGCTTGAAAAATACTGCTAATGGCGTAATAATAGCCCCCTGAAAAATAGATTTGAAAGTGAGGAAATTCGTATGCGTGGTAAAGGAGAAGGAACAATATATAAAAGACCAAATGGTACATATGTAGGACAGTATTATGCATTGGGGAAAAGAAAAACGGTTACAGGAAAAACAAGAAAAGAAGTACAGCAGAAATTGAATAAGGCATTGGTAGAATTGCAAGAGGGAAGCTATATAGATTCGTCAAAAATGAAACTTGGAGCGTTTGTAAAGGACTATATGGATAATTACAAAAAGAATGAAGTACAGTTATCAACTTTTACAAGCTATGAGGAAACATTGGAAACTCATGTGTATAATGACGTAATAGCAGAGGTGGAATTAGGGAAGATTACGACTGATACTATGCAGAAATACTATAACCGTAAAATAAAGGATGGTATGTCATCAAGGGGTGTGAGATACATAAAGTCGAT
>JAFQAU010000075.1 GCA_017399885.1 Lachnospiraceae bacterium | reverse complement strand
TTTTTTGCCTTATCTAACGTATGTTCGATGAACATACGTTTCTTTTTTCTGTTCAAAAAATCGGAATTTCCTATAAAGTCAAAAAAGGTATAGCTATTAGCTATACCTTTACATTTTAAGAGCTCCTACTATTATGAATTTTGAGCCATATTCAATAAAGCATCTTGAAGTAGTTTGGAAAAGTTAATATTATGAGCTTCTCCAT
Organism: Lachnospiraceae bacterium; assembly: GCA_017399885.1. Lineage (GTDB taxonomy): Bacteria > Bacillota > Clostridia > Lachnospirales > Lachnospiraceae > CAG-411. The sequence goes on along the minus strand of JAFQAU010000075.1, from coordinate 1,346 downwards.
ATGCGTTCAACCATGCAGGAATAGTTATATTTTTTCTTACTGCTCTGCTACCATACTTTTCAGTATAACTATCCATATCTAGCACTAAAAGATTTACAAAGCTACCAGCTTCTACTTTCACCTGTTCATATTGTGTAGGTGCCGGAAAAGTATTACCATCTTCCAACTCTCCTAAAATCCACCCGCATGCTGCATCTGTTCCCATATCAATAGCTTCAATCAAAGAATCTCCTTCTGATACACACCCTGGCAAATCTGGAACTTCAACAGTATACCCTTCCTTTTCGGTACATGGAGTAAAAATAGCTGGATAAATAAGTTTCATGACAACTCCTCCTTTATTGATATGCAGGAGGACTATTCAAGTCCTGCCTGCCTTAATATTGATTTTACCGTTCCTTTGTCAATATCTCCTCTATGAATGGGGATTGTGACCTTTCCCGGCTTAGTAGGATGTTTGTAATGCCGATGTGAGCCAACTTGCTTTACAACATACCAACCATCTTTTAAAAGTATTCTTTCAAGTTCTATTGCTCTCATAAGTATTACCTCCTTATACTTATATTATACGCATTATGCGTATAATCGTCAAGTATAAATGTGTATAATGCGTATTTTTATATTATTGTTTTTTTTAGATAATTCGATACAATCTGTGAAATTCTCCCTTTCGTGTATCCATATTTTTTAGCTAATTCTTCAGTACTCATCCCTTCCAAATACCGGTACTCAAAAATACTCTTCATATACACGTCATCATTATCATCAATAAAATGCTCAATCTCTCGCATGCGTGCTTCCAGTTCTTCCATTTCCTGCTTCTTTTTGGCTATCTGCTTACAAATTCTCTCTGCCTCTTCAGGAAGTTCCATCTGCACACTAAACCTTCTCTCTGTATAAGGATGCTCTTTCATACTTCCTTTAACTTTGCCGGCTACTGTCTCAATATCCTGCTCTTCCAGCTCTGCAATGTCATTCTGTAGTTTTTCTGTTCGTTTCTTGTATGTAATATACTTACTTAATTCCTCTTTCCCCACATTACACCTCTTTCTTGCTATCTGTTGCACCATTGCAACATTCACATAAATATTCCTGGTCAATTAGTCTCTGTAGCTCTTTCTGCATGTCGAGAGGGATTCCACTCTATTTTAATACTTTGGTGTATTCTTTATAGTCCTGTTCGTCCATCCAGTTCTCCTTTTCCCCTTTCTTCTCCTAGTTTAAAGCCTATTACAAATAGTAGTAGGGATGCTATTAGCATCGCAATATTTTCCACTGTCATTCTTCCACATTCCTCTCTAGCCATTTCATTATACAAGCCTTACAATCCTCTGGTACTACAAACT
>JAFQAU010000074.1 GCA_017399885.1 Lachnospiraceae bacterium | reverse complement strand
TGGGCGAAATCGACGTGTCTGTGGTGCTTGGCTGACACGGACACCGTCTACAAATCGTAGCCTTAAATTGTGCAATTTGACAAGTGCTAAAAAAAATACAAGCTTTTGACACCCTAATCTTTATAGGAAAGTTCGTCCTATTAAGCAATAAACGCTCCGCGGGGATGCACAACACTTTTCACAAAAAGTATTTCCAGATTCCTTGTAGAAAGCAAAACAATATATTACAATAGAATGGATTTTATAAATATTGCCAATCATGCTTCCAAGGCTGGTTATAAGGTGATAATCATTTAGAATTTCTCCTAAAATGTTATATAAGGGGAGAATTGACGGTATATGCTCTCTGAGCTACCCGTAAATGAAAAAGTAATTGTAACAGTTTATACACTAGACTGAACTGTTACAAGTAGTTTAAAGGAGAATCACAAATGGAATTAGAATTTTTACACGCCCTACAGGAATTAAGAAGTGATTTATTAGATAAAATAGTGTTGTTTCTTACCTCGCTTGGAAATGGAGGATTTCTTTGGATTTTAATAAGTGTTTTGTTGATGGTAGTTCCTGCAATAGGAAAAGAATCCAAAGAAGATAAAGAAAAAAGAAGAAAAACGGGAATTTGTATGTTCCTATCTTTAGCAATAACAGCAATCATTGTAAATGTGATCTTAAAAAATTCTGTACAAAGGTTAAGACCATTTCAAGTGGATAGTAGTATCATTCCATTAATCACACCAGGGGAATATTCCTTTCCGTCAGGACATAGTGCTTCATCCTTTGCGGCTGCAACCTGTATACTTCTAAGACATCGGAAATTTGGAATATTTGCAATGCTATTTGCAGGGGTGATAGCTTTTACAAGATTGTATTTATTTGTTCATTTTCCTACTGATGTGTTGGTAGGGATGTTGGTTGGCACTTTGTGTGCAGTAGGAGTATGTGCATGTATAAAAAAGAAAGAAGGTGGGGGAAATTGAATTTTATTGTATTTGATCTGGAGTGGAATCAGTGTCCACACGGGAAGGAAAAATCTGTGGAGGGAATTCCATTTGAGATAATAGAGATAGGCGCAATAAAACTAAACGAAAAAATGGAAATGATAGATCAATATGCAGAAAGAATAAAGCCACAGATTTACAAAGAGATTGATCGGCATGTAGGTTTGATTACACATTTGACAATGAAGGACTTAGAAAAGTGCAGACAGTTTCAAGAGGTTGTTAGTGATTTTATAAGTTGGTGTGGGGATAGCCCTGTTTTTTGTACATGGGGCCCCCTTGATTTGATAGAGCTGCAGAGAAATTTAGAATATTATAAGCTTCCTGCAATTGCAGAGAAACCCTTTTTTTATTATGATGTGCAGAAATTGTTTGCCATATTTTTTGAGGAGAATAAGGAAACCAAAACATTGGCATATGCAGTAGAGTATTTTCATATCAAGCAAGAGGCGGAGTTTCATTCTGCTATAAATGATGCAAAATATACAGCACAAGTGTTTCAAAAATTTGATAGTAAGAAAATAAAGAAATATCAGGAATTAGATTATTTCAATTATCCAAAAAGGGTAGAGGATGAAGTATATATATCCTTTGCCAGCTATTCCAAAAGTATTTCTAAAGCATATCCTTCTAGGGAGACTCTAATGGGGACTAGGAAGGTACGGGAAGTATTGTGTTGTATTTGTCAGAAAAAAGCCGGAAAGAAAGTGGATTGGTTCTCTAATAATTCAAAGAATTATTATGGATTGTTTTATTGCAAAGAGCATGGGTATTTAAAAGGGAAATTGCGAATAAAACGTGGGAGAGAAGAAGATTATTTCTCAGTAAAAACAATTAAAATCATTTCAAAAGAAGAGGCAAAAAATCTTAGACAGCATAAGGCGGATGTACTTGCAAAGAAAATGAATGGAAAAGAAGGAAAGGTCTAGGAATATTGTTGCAAAAGGCACGCGAAGAGGAGCAAGTCCATCCTGAATGAGGGACTTGCTCCTCTTTGTTCTAAAAATGTAAATCATTATTTCTAGGTCTGCGTTTCTGTCTGTATCTTCTACGAGAAAGCTGTCGTCTTCTCTTGAGCATGCGAATATAGAGATATGCAAAAGCAAATACAAATAGAATACAAATAATAATTGCAATCCACTGAATAATTCTGGCTTTTTTAGCGCTCTCACCGGTAATATAAGTACTTTCTACAAATTCAATATCCTCCACTGTAGCAAGGATGTTTTCGTTGGTATTCGGTGTAAAATAAATACTGGTATTTCCTACTAGCTGTTCTCCATAACTATAGCTAACGGTTCCAATTACATTTTCCCCGTTAATCTGTTGTGTCTTAGAATAAAATTCCACGTTTTTCTTAGCTTCTGTAACATCTACGCCTGCAGGCAGGGTAATCTTTCCGTTATTGGTCATTTGTAAAGGTGCCGACTGTGTATCAAAGAAAGAATTAAATTTGGTAAATAAAGGCGAATCTACGGCATCTTCATCAACCACAGAAGCAGTTAAGCTATGAGATTCATAATTCTCAAATCCAAAGTCTAACAAAGAAATCGTATCCGTATATATGTTACATTGTGAGCTTTGTTTTGTACTAGTCCCCTTCATAACCACACAAATCAAGGTCATACCATCTCTTTCTGCGAAGGTAACCAGTGTGTTTTGTGCCATGGATGTATAACCGGTCTTTCCACCAATACAGTTATCATACAGATAGGAAGATGTAGTATAAGGATATAGCATGTTGTGATGATTTACTAAAGGAGGACGGGCATCCATTTTGTTGGTTTTGGGAATATACGCTACTTTTGTACTTGTTACCTTTCGAAAAGTCTCATTTCCAAGTGCCGCTTTTCCAATTAGTGCCATATCGTGTGCGCAAGTATAGTGATCATCACTATGCAAACCATTTGGATTAGAAAAGTTGGTATTTAAGCATCCCAATGATTTGGCACGCTGGTTCATCATATCTGAAAAGCTTGTAATGTCGCCAGCTATATAATCGGCTACACCAAGACAAACCTCATTGGCGGAGGATAGCATAATAGCATAAAGACATTGCTCAATGGTAAGGGTCTCGCCGACCATTGTGCCAATATTACTAGCACCAGACTCTAACCCTAAAACTTCACTTTCCTTAAAGGTAACGGTTTCATTTAAACCACAGTTCTCAATACAAAGCAAGGCTGTAAGAATCTTGGTAATACTGGCAGGGTAAAGTTTTTTCTGGCTATTCTTTTCGTATAAAATTAAACCGGTGTCTGCATCCATAAGGATCGCAGAGGTTGAAGAAAGTGTGTTTTCTTTTGGCCCCTTTGGAAGTGTGTAGTTCGTTTCTTCCATAACATCTTCGGTTATATCCCTGTATATAATATTCTTGGTATTTAAATTGCTTTCTGCTTGTACATCTGCAGTTGGACATGTTGTAACAATAAGTAAAGCAGCTAAAAGCTTGTATAATTTTCTCTTCATAAAAATCTCCATTCAATCTTTTTGTGGCAAGTGAAAACAAGTAAATATTGCCATACTATTTTTATTATAAACAGTTTTTGTATAGGTATCAAGCAAACCTTGAAAAATTATACTATATTGGTACGTGGGCAATTAGCAGAGAGAGTGCCGTTATTGTTTATAGTTTGCTGTAAACAGTAACCGATTGCTCTTATCGAAACTATTATAAAATATATGGTTGACATAGTAGTATACCGATTGGTATACTAATTACACAAACATGCACGGAATCAGGTCTATTTTACGTAAATGTGAAGGGGGGATCTGATGAACGAAGAAAACAAATATGAGCATACAAATCGGGACAAGATATTAGCTTGCGCACAGAAGTTATTTTATGAAAGAGGTTATGACGCTGTAGGAGTACAAGAGATTGTTGATGCTGCAGGGATTACTAAGCCAACCATGTATCATTATTTTAAGAGTAAACATGGTTTGCTGGAAAATTTATTAGATGAATATGGGAATCAATTTCTTGGTGAATTAGAGAAGGAAATTGAGAAAGATGGAAGCTACGAGGATGTTCTAAGAAATTTTGTTTATACATATATTTCTGTAGCAACCAAGAATAAGGAGTTCTACCTTATGGCAATTAGTTTATTTTCCAGTGCTAGAGATAACGAAGCATACATTGCTGCAAAACCATATTTGTACAAGTTACTATTCGTAGTTCAGGATTTTTTTCGCAAAAATGCTTCAAAGGTAGAACGATTAGTTGGGAAAGAGGATTTTTTGTCAATTAGTTTAACGGGAGTAATTAATTACTATTTGCTTGTAAATTTTGAGCGTGGAATGTCTGAGGAAGTGTTATTAGAGGAACATAATATTGAAGATATAGTGAATCAGTTTGTTTAGTATTTAAGGGTTAGTTGATGTTTAAAAATATTAACTGGTACACTTGTTTTTTAGGAATTTAGGGAGGTATATAGTATGAATGATAAGTTACAAAATTGGATAAATTGGATTCAATATGATGAGTTAATGAATTGTATTAACAATGCACCACGTTTTTTATTAGGTGCACATGATTATGAGGATGGACAGATTATTAATGCATATCGTCCGGATGCATATCGTATTCAGTTGGTTGGTAAGACCGGAAAACTTGAAGATGAGATGGAAGCCATTGGAGATAAAGGATTTTTTGGCGCATATTTTCCAAAGAAAAAATATACCAAATATAAGTTAAAGGTGTATTATGGAGATGGAACGATTATTGAGACAGAGGATCCATATAATTTTCCTTCACAGATTTCTTCATTGGATTGTCATTTATTTGCAGAGGGTAAGCATTATGAAATCTACGAAAAGCTAGGTGCACATCCTATGACAATTGATGGAGTGGAGGGCGTTCATTTTGCTGTATGGGCACCACATGCCAGAAGGGTAAGTGTTGTTGGAGATTTTAACCTATGGGATGCCAGAATGCATCAGATGAATGTTGTGGAAAGCTCGGGAATTTATGAGATTTTTATACCAGGCGTTCAAGTGGGAGCTATGTATAAATTTCAGATTTTAACCAGAAAAGGTGAAATACTACATAAAGCGGATCCTTATGCAACTTCTGCACAGTTACGTCCGGAGAATGCGTCTGTGGTAGCAGACATCCGTGATTATAAGTGGACAGATGGTTCTTGGATTAAGAAACGTCAGGCAAAAGGTCGTTTGGACTGTAGAAAGGAACCAATTTCCATCTATGAAGTGCATTTGGGCTCATGGAAGAAAAAGGATGATGATACAGAGGACGGATTTTACAATTATAGAGAGTTGGCACCAGAACTAGCGGAATATGTGTTAGAGATGGGATATACACATATTGAAGTTATGGGATTAGCAGAGCATCCATTTGATGGTTCCTGGGGATACCAGGTAACCGGATATTATGCGCCTACAAAACGTCATGGTAATCCTGATGATTTTATGTATTTTGTAGATTATATGCATAGTAAGGGAATTGCTGTTATTTTAGACTGGGTACCGGCACATTTTCCAAGAGATGCCCATGGTTTGGCTAAATTTGATGGATTGCCATTGTATGAACATCCAGACAGCCGTCGTGGAGAGCATCCACATTGGGGAACGCTAATATTTAACTATGGTCAGAAAGAAGTGGAGAATTTCTTAGTTGCCAATGCCTTATATTGGATTGAGAAGTTCCATATAGATGGTTTACGTGTAGACGCAGTTGCATCTATGCTATATTTAGATTATGGTAAGGATAACGGAAATTGGCTACCAAACGAAAATGGTGGAAGAGAAAATACAGACGTTGTGAAGTTGTTCCAACACATGAATACCGTTTTGGAAGAGAGAGATCCCGGCGCGCTAATGATTGCGGAAGAATCTACAGCATGGGCAGGTGTAACTGCACCGGCATCTATGCAAGGTTTAGGTTTCTTATTCAAATGGGATATGGGATGGATGAATGATTTCTTGCAATATATGAAATGCCCACCAGAATCCAGACATTATGACCATTATAAGCTAACATTTAGTATGATGTATGCCTATACAGAGAACTTTATTCAGGCATTGTCTCATGATGAGGTTGTTCATGGAAAAGGAACTTTATTAAATAAGATGCCAGGAAGCAGAGAAGAACAATTTGCAAATCTTAGGGTAGCATACGGATTTATGTATGGACATCCTGGTAAGAAATTGCTGTTTATGGGACAGGAATTTGCGCAGGATCACGAGTGGAATGAGGCAGTCTCTTTAAGCTGGAGTGATTTGGAATACGAAGAGCATAGAGGAATACAAAGATATGTAAAGGCTTTGAATAAATTATATAAGAGTTATCCTGCTATGTATGTCCATGATGGAAATAATATGGGATTTGAGTGGATGAGCTGTGATGACCGTATGAGTAGTGTGGTATCTTTTGTACGTCGTGGAGAGACTACCAAGAAACAGTTATTGTTTGTATGTAACTTCCACAATAAAGAGTACAGAGATTATCGTGTAGGAGTACCAAGTGCCGGACATTATCAGGAGGTTTTAAACTCTGATGATGAGCAATTTGGTGGAATGAATAGGGTAAATAGCTTTAAACCACTAAAGGCGGAAGCAGTTCCATGTGATGGGAAGGATTACTCTATTGCATTTTCTCTTCCACCTTTGACAACAGTTGTATTTGCATTTGACCACAAAGAAGAAAAGAAGAAAATAGTAAAGAAAGCAAAATATTAGTTATATTACTTCACGACCTTATCTTGTGAGAAATCATGGGATAAGGTCGAAGTATATATAAAGCTTATGGATAAAGTAGCATAGATTACAGGTAGGTGTTTACGGGCAAGTAATGATTGTTTGTAGAGCTTCAGTACCTACAATGGAGTCAGTAACTATGTAAGTTTGTACTAATGCAGGAAAAGAGGTTTATAATATGAGATTAAGAAATGTAAAAGGTTCAAGAGAGACTATCGCTGCCAATAATTATGTAATACAAACACCAGAAGACTATAAGGGTAAATGGCATGACTTCTTTCAGAATAATAATCCAATTCATATTGAAATTGGAATGGGAAAAGGAAAGTTTATTATGGAGCTTGCGAAACAAAACCCTGATATTAATTACATTGGAATTGAGAAATATTCTAGTGTGTTAGTGCGTGCATTAGAAAAAAGACCGGAATTAGAGACAGATAACCTTGTATTTATTCGTATGGATGCAGAAAATATTGTTGATGTGTTTGAAATGGGTGAGGTGGATCAGATTTATTTGAATTTCTCCGATCCATGGCCAAAGGACCGTCATGCAAAGAGAAGACTTACGTCTACTCAATTTTTGGCAAGGTATAACCAGTTTTTAAAACCTGAGGGAAAGGTAATCTTTAAAACCGATAATCGTCCTTTGTTTGATTTTTCATTAGAGCAGGTAGAGGAGGCAGGATGGATTTTGGAAAATCATACCTTTGATCTTCACAATAGTCCATATGTAGAGGGAAATATTATGACAGAGTATGAAACGAAGTTTGTAGCAGAAGGAAAGCCAATTCATCGTATGCAAATATCCAGAGAGGTGTAAATGTATATTTACAGCTCAAGCTATGTGTTAATGTTTTGAGCTTAACTAAGTCACATTAATTTATAGGTTCTCTTTGTGATTTTGACACCTTAATCATGGTTAGTACATATAATAAAATGATTAAGGTGTCAAAAGTGTTTCCAGAGCTTTTTTTCTACTATATATGGTATTCACAAGGTAGCTTGCTATACCATATATATTTGAAAGAGGAATTGTTGGTAACTTTGACACCCTAATCATAAAAGAATCAAATAGACAGGTGAAGTTATTGTGGGAGATTTGAAAAGAAAACTTGCAAAAATGTGTAGCGGAAATGTGGAATTGAATCGAAAATCAGTACAAATAAAGCGTTGCTGGGACGACGTGGCAAGGTTATTACAGAAAGAAGAGAAAAAGAAAAGGAAATAAAGATAGTACCATCACATCATTTGTAACAAATTAAAATTGTTTTGCGTCACGATACCACCTTATATTAGGTATTGATCTGGAAAATATTCTTTGCAGTACGCCACATAAGATTTTCGTAATCCTCTATGGATAGTTGACCCTTTAGAGAATTGAAATATTCTTGGTAGAGAGAGGGTTCTCCCTTGGGATTACAAAAATATGTGTCTACACCATCTATAGGATTATCGCTACCAAATACTACCCTTTGGCTACCGTATTTTTTAATTGCTTCTAGGGTGGTAGAAACAGGAACCCAAGTAGTATCTGCGTATAAGTTAGGAGCTTCCTCCATAACAGAAAGTGCCAATTGATTGTCTGTACCAAGTCCCATATGTGCCATAATAAATGTAAGCATTGGATATTGAAGGGCCATGTTTTTCACTCTTTGGGGACTATCGTTATATCCTTTTCCTGTGTGTATAATTACCGGGAGGGAAAACTCTTTGGCTAATTCTAAATAAGGAATCATTTTCTCGTGGTCAAAGGCTAAATTAGAGTGTAACGGATGAACTTTTAGTGCAACCACAACGTCTCTGTTTTTTTTAATTAATTGCTTTGTTTCAGAAGATATGGTTTCACCGAATGGTTTGCACCAAAAACCACAATAAATACGTTTCGGATTTGATCTCGCAAATTGAATTACCTGTTTTAAAGCATCGTTTTGATTTACTTGTAGATGCTTTGGAATAGGATTTTGATTGTGGTCAAATTCTACTGCGTCACCATTAGAAACAATGTAAGCGATTCAAAACAAGGCGTCTATCAAAGTCACCATTCATCTGCTAAACTATCCTCAAATTAAATATTGGAGGAATTCTGTTTATGGATGAAGAAAAAGTTACTCTTTGGAAACAACGCATGACATCGTTTCAATCT
>JAFQAU010000073.1 GCA_017399885.1 Lachnospiraceae bacterium | reverse complement strand
CATCAAATGCTCCTGCTTTTATAAAATTTTCAACTGTTCTTTTGTTTACTTCTTTTCCTGATAATCGTTTCGCAAAATCTTTTATATCCAAAAATTTTCCATTTCGATTACGTTCTTTTACAATTGCCTCTATAATGGGTCTTCCCAAACCCTTTATAGCAGATAATCCATATCGTATCTTTCCATTGTTCCCATATTCATCATAGGTTACAGAAAAATTGCCATCTCCTTCATTTACATCAGGCGGTAAAATTTCTATCCCCATACTTCTACAATTCATAATATATTCCGATACTTTTGTGGTGTTGTCAAGTACCGATGTCATTAATGCTGCCATAAACTCTACTGGATAATATTTTTTTAAAAATGCCGTCTGGTATGACACTACAGCATAACATGCAGCATGGGATTTATTAAAAGCATATTTTGCAAAATCTGTCATTTCATCAAATATCTTGTTAGCTATTTCCGCAGGAATCCCATTGGCCACACAACCTTTTACCCCTTCTTCCGGATTTCCATTCACGAAATTTTCTCTTTCCTTTGCCATTACATCTGCTTTCTTTTTTGACATGGCACGACGCACTAAGTCACTTCTTCCATAGCTGTATCCTGCCAAATCACGAACAATTTGCATTACCTGTTCCTGGTATACAATACACCCATAAGTTGGTTCTAATATTGGTTCTAATTCCTTACATAGATAAGTAACACTTTCCCTGTTATTTTTTCCTTTGATGTATTTAGGAATAAAATCCATAGGTCCCGGACGATATAGGGAAATTCCTGCTATGATATCCTCTAAGCTTTCTGGTTTCAATTCTTTCATAAATCCCTTCATACCCGGACTTTCTAACTGGAATACTCCCTCTGTTTTTCCTGAGCTTATCAGTCGAAAAATCTCTTTATCATCCATATTGATTTTATCTATTTCTAATGGAAGCCCGTGTGTTTTGCACGCATTTTTGTATTCTTCGGAATTATTATCCATTTTTTCAAATTTTTTGTGAACCAACTCTATGGCATTTTGAATCACAGTTAGGGTTCGTAACCCAAGGAAGTCCATTTTTAATAATCCCAACTCTTCTAAGGTAGTCATAGTAAACTGTGTTGTTATTTTGTCGTCAGCTGCCTTTGAAAGTGGTACATATTCATCTACTGCCTTTTTACTTATTACTACACCGGCTGCATGCATAGATGTATGTCTTGGAAGACCTTCCAGTCTCTTGGATATGTCTATTAAAAATCTGGCCTGTTCATCACTTTCATATAATTTCTTTAACTCCGGATTACCTGCCAGTGCCTTTTCTATGGTTATTCCTAAATCTGTAGGTATCATTTTTGCAATACTATCTACATAACTATAAGGTAAATCCAATGCTCTACCCACATCTCGTATTACCATTTTAGCTGCCATTGTACCAAAGGTTACAATTTGCACCACTTTTTCTTTTCCGTATTTTTCTACCACATAATCAATTACCTTTTGGCGCTTTTCATAACAAAAATCTATATCTATATCCGGCATTGTTAATCGCTCAGGATTCAGGAAACGTTCAAATAACAGATTGTATTTGATTGGATCTATATTGGTAATTTCCAATGCATAGGCTACAATACTACCTGCTGCTGAACCACGTCCCGGTCCAACAGGTATATTATGATCCTTTGCATATTTTATAAAATCCCAAACGATCAAAAAATATTCCACAAATCCCATTCCATTTATGGTGTCCAATTCATATTTTAAACGTTCTTTTAATTCCTCTCCCGGATTTCCATATCTTTTTTCCAGACCTTCATTACATATTTTTTGCAAATACTCCCAAGGGGTGTAACCGTCCGGCACATCATATTGGGGTAGTTTGTATTCCCCAAATTCTATTTCCACATGACATCTTTTTGCTATTTTACAGGTATTTTCAAGTGCCTCTGGTACATATGGAAATAATATTTTCATTTCTTCTTCAGATTTTAAATAGTACTGCCCCCCATCATATCGCATTCTATTCTCATCTGTAACTTTTCTTTGTGTCTGTATACAAAGAAGAATATCATGTGCCTGCTGGTCATTGGCATGAATATAGTGAATATCATTTGTTGCTACTAACTCTATGCCTGTGTCTTTATGCATACGCATAAGTCCTTGGTTAACTGTTTGCTGTTCCGCAATTCCATGATCTTGTAATTCCAAAAAGAAATTTCCTTTTCCAAAAATCCTTTCTAATCGCAAGGCTTCTTCTTTTGCTTCTTCATAAAATCCCCTTTTTAAATTGGTGGCAACAACCCCGGCCAAACAAGCACTTAAAGCAATTATACCCTGATGATATTGTTCTAAAACCTCATAATCCACTCTTGGCTTATAATAAAACCCTTCCGTAAACCCCTTGGAAACTATTTTCATCAAGTTATCATATCCTTGATTATTTTCTGCTAATAGAACCAAATGGTGATATCGTTCTTCTCCATTGGTGTTTTCTCTATCAAAACGACTACCCGGAGCAACGTATACTTCACATCCTAGTATGGGATTTATCCCTGCCTTTTTTGCGGCCTTATAAAACTGAATTACTCCGTACATTACACCATGGTCTGTTATTGCGATACTATCCATTCCTAATTTCTTTGTCTGCTCTATTAATTCTTCAATTTTGCTGGAACCATCCAGTAAACTATATTCCGTATGAACATGTAAATGTGTAAATCCCATTAAATACCTCCTTTCATAACAAAGTGGACAAATCCACGGAAAAGTTTCCTATAAAGGTTAGGGTGTCAAAAGCACATAACCTAAATTGCACTTGTCAAATTGCACAACAATAAGATAACAATTTGCAGATGGTGTCCGTGCCAGACAAACACAAGCAGACGATAGGAGATTTTTGCCCAATTTTG
>JAFQAU010000072.1 GCA_017399885.1 Lachnospiraceae bacterium | reverse complement strand
GTGGTGCTTGGCTGACACGGGCACCGTCTACAAATCGTAGCCTTAAATTGTGAAATTTGACAAGTGCTAAAAAAATACAAGCTTTTGACAGTCTAATCTCTATAGGAAAATTCGTCCTATAAAGCAAAAAACGCGACCCGAGGATGCGCGCGGATTTGTTTGGAAGATGTACTGCGTACCAAATTCGGTGCGGCAAAGCGTGCAAGCACATTGGGAAAGTGTAATGTCGCGGAGCGTGCTTGCACGCTTTGTTCTTTTATAGGACACTTTGTTTCTTTGGTGCTTTTGAAATACTAAGTATTTAATAAAAAATTAACATAATTTAAAGGTATTTAAATTGGAATAGATATTGCTATATGATAAAATAATTACAAAGTAGAGCTAGTTTGAAATAAGGCTACAGCAGTCCCATTGGCTTTTGCAATGGGGAGTCCACAGATTAGTCACTGAAGATAAAATATGAATCAAAGGGGAATGGGTAATGGCAAATGAAATAAGAGCGCAATTTGAAACATATATAAAAAATATGACAGAGACTATAAGTAAAGAGATCTTTTTAGAAGATTTAAAGCAGTTGTGTAATGTATATGAGGGGCAATTAGAAGAGTGTGTAAAATTATACAAGGAACATACTAGTACGAATCAACAGCTGATTGAAAGCAATTTGGAGAATATAGATAAGATTCAGAATGTGCAAGAAGAATTTGCAGAAAAATTAAATATATTACAAAAGGAAATAGAAGAATTTCAAGAAAAAAATGGGCAAATATTAGACTCCTATACATCAAAGGTGGAAGCACTAAATGATGAAATGCAAGAGGAGTTTATAAGAAATTTGTTTGACAGCTTAAAAAATTATAAAAGAGAGCTATCTAGAGAATTAAATCTGTACCATGATAATATAAAACTAAGCTTGGAATCCGGACTTACAGAAGTATCGCTAGAGAATTTTGTTAATCAGATGAAAGAGAGTACCAAGAAAATAGAAGAAGGTCTACAAGTATTGCAAGGTGGATTTCAAGATATATTTGAGAATTATTCCAAAAAAGTTGGAGAATACGGAGATAGAGAAAATGAGAGACTTCGTAGTTTAATAGAAGGTACAGTACAGGAGGCAATGGAGAAATTTGACCGTGCTACTGTAGAGGCTGTTAATAAGCAGAAAATAATGCTAGAAGAAAAGATGACGGAGATTTCATCTATGAAAGAACAGATTGTGTCATTGAATGAAAGCATGAAAAGAATGCAACAGTCGAATAACGAGAAACTTAGTATCTTAATTAAGATTATGGAAAAAGAAGAAAAAATCACTTTGCGTATGGAATTGCAAAGAAGAAGTGAGAAGAAATATTTATTTTTCCTTGTGGTTTGCAACATAATGATGTTTATCATTTCTATTGTAACAATGGTATCCATGAAACCATGGAAAATTTATGGGGTGGTACCTGTTGCAGGAACCATAGGTGGAATGATACTGATTTTATTATATTTGGTATTTATGAAAAAAAGAAAAGCATTTCCTAAAAAAAATTCATGATAAATGAAGAATAAGGAGGGAATGAGAAAGATGAAGAGTAAGGCAATAACAAAACTTGCTAGTCAGACAGAAACTATGTATGCTGCTATAATGGCAAAGATTAAGGATGCATATTATTCTATATGGAATCCTCGAATGCAGGAGCTGAACATAATTATGGACGCTTTGATTTCTGATTATAGAAAGTGTCATAAGGGGGCTATATTAGAAGAACAATATCAGCAGATGCTATTATGTGTGGAGGACTGCCAGGAGTTAGAAGAAATTGTTTTTGTGCATGGGAAATTAGAGCAAATGGAAGCTGTTCAGAACAGAATTACAAAAGTGTTTGAGGAGTGTAAGAATGCTTTGGAAGGTGCAGTGAAGCGTTACGAATCCTTTGCAGATAAAATCAGTATAATAGAAGAGCATCAAAGAGAATTTGAAAAAAAGAAAGAATATCTCATAGAAGATTATAAAGTAAAGGTTCGTAATCGGATTCAACAAAATATTGGGAAGGTGCAACGATTTGAAGAATTATCCAAAGAGGAGAAAAAAGAATTTATTACCCATGTGATTTTGTTTGATGAGGGAAAACTGGAAAATACAATCTTAGGATATTTAAATGAAGGAGAACGGGAGATAGAGCAAGAGTATAATAAGCTGGAACAAAAGGTTATAATTGCTAAAGAAATTATGGATTATGAGGAAAGCAGGGAATACGTTCATAAATTTCGTGAAGATGAGAATCGGAAAAGTCCAAAAAAATATAGTACAAGTCGCAAGATGATGGAAGTAGACGAGTTAGAGGATAAATTTGAGACATGGTTCTCTTCGTTGGTAGGAAATGAATCACATGTAGGTAAGTTAATAAATGCTTCTGATAAGAATCATGATTTACCTATAGAAGAACGTATGTATGAAGCTATAGAAGGCGTTTTAGATAGTAATATCAATAATCTAAAGATGACTCCTATGATTGAAGCCTATAACGAGGAGTGCCATATACTTAGAGAGCGTTCCTTTGACCAATTTTTTGGTAATTATGAAGAAATAAAGATGCTTATAAAAATTATTAATAAAGCAAATAGTATCTTTCCTAAGTGGGATGTGAAAGAAGTAAATCTTATGGATGTAGTATTATGATTAAGGGGTCAAAGTGAATTTGATCCCTTAATCTTTATAGAAAATATCTGTATAAGCTGTTCTATGAGAATAAATTTTCATGTTCCACTTACACAGATATTTTTACATGGATCAACTGTTATTATGTTATTGAAAAAAATTTGCAAAAAGTATGGACTAATTTGTCATTTTGTGCGAAAATAGTATCAAGTGTGGTGTGATGCAGAGAATTTTTTATCATGAAGACCATGATGTAAGCTTTGTGGTAGGGGTAAACAATATTCCTTGGAACATATCACAGAAGTAAATAGAAGATTGAAAGGAGTTTCAACATGATTTATACGAACGAAGTAGAAAAAATGTGCCCAGTAGCAGCAACTGGTGGACAACATGGAGCTGCACCAATTCCAGAAGAAGGAAAATGGGTAAAAGCAAAAGAAATCAAAGATATTTCAGGTTTCACTCACGGTATCGGATGGTGTGCACCACAGCAGGGTACTTGTAAGTTAACATTAAATGTAAAAGAAGGTATTATTCAAGAAGCATTAGTAGAGACAATTGGATGTTCAGGTATGACACATTCTGCAGCTATGGCTTCAGAGATTCTTCCAGGAAGAACTTTATTAGAGGCATTGAATACAGACTTAGTTTGTGATGCTATTAATACAGCAATGAGAGAATTATTCTTACAGATTGTATATGGTAGAACACAGTCTGCTTTCTCTGAAGGTGGTCTTACAATCGGAGCAGGTCTTGAAGATTTAGGAAAAGGTTTAAGATCTCAGGTTGGTACTATGTATGGAACATTAAAGAAAGGTCCTCGTTATCTTGAGATGACAGACGGATATGTTACAGGTATTGCATTAAACGAAGATGATGAAATCATTGGATATAAGTTCGTTAACTTTGGTAAGATGATGGATTTCATCAAAGCTGGTGATGATGCAAATACAGCATTTGAAAAAGCACAGGGACAATATGGACGTGTTGCAGATGCTGTTAGAGTAATTGATCCACGTGAAGAATAATCATATTATTATATCATAGAAATGTAAGGGTACAACAGTACACAAAGTTACATATTTTTTGATATGAAGACAAAAATGTCAAGTTTCAAAGTGTTCGCCGTCAACGTATACAGTGATTTTCTTGACACAATAAAGATTACAATGTCAAAAGGAAAGTGAATAAGGAGGACAATCATAATGGCTTTATTTGAATCATATGAAAGAAGAATTGACAAAATCAATTCTGTTTTAAATAGCTATGGAATTGCTTCAATTGAAGAAGCAGAGAAGATTACAAAAGATGCTGGATTAGATGTTTACGCAATGGTAAAGGGTATTCAGCCAATTTGTTTTGAGAATGCATGTTGGGCTTACACAGTAGGTGCAGCAATCGCAATTAAAAAAGGATGTAAGAGAGCAGCAGATGCTGCAGCAGCTTTAGGAGAAGGTTTACAGGCTTTCTGTATTCCAGGTTCTGTTGCTGACCAGAGAAAAGTTGGTTTGGGACATGGTAATTTAGGAAAGATGTTATTGGAAGAAGAAACAGATTGTTTTGCTTTCTTAGCTGGTCATGAGTCTTTTGCAGCTGCTGAAGGTGCTATTGGTATCGCTGAAAAAGCTAACAAGGTTCGTAAGAAACCTTTAAGAGTTATCTTAAATGGTCTTGGAAAAGATGCTGCACAGATTATCTCAAGAATTAACGGTTTCACATTTGTTGAAACAGAGATGGATTATAGCACAGGCGAAGTAAAAGAAGTATCTAGAAAATCATACTCTGATGGACTTCGTTCTAAAGTTAACTGCTACGGTGCAAACGATGTTTCTGAAGGTGTTGCTATCATGCACAAAGAAAAAGTAGATGTTTCTATCACAGGTAACTCTACAAACCCAACTCGTTTCCAACATCCTGTAGCTGGTACTTATAAGAAAGAATGTATCGAGTTAGGTAAGAAGTATTTCTCAGTAGCATCTGGTGGTGGTACAGGTAGAACACTTCACCCAGATAACATGGCAGCAGGTCCTGCTTCTTATGGTATGACAGATACTTTAGGACGTATGCACTCTGATGCACAGTTTGCTGGTTCTTCATCAGTTCCTGCTCACGTAGAAATGATGGGACTTATCGGAATGGGTAACAACCCTATGGTTGGTGCTACAGTTGCAGTTGCAGTTTCTATTCAGGAAGCAGCAGACGCAGGTAAATTCTAATTAAATATTGTAAATAAGTATTGAGATTATAAAGGCTTTCCGAGTATGACTTGGGAGGCCTTTTATTGTGGAAAAGTAAGAAAGTATTTATAAGAAAATTTTCATTGAAAGTGTTGTATGGTTTGAAAGAATATACAAAATAGATTTAAAACAACAATAATATATAGAAGATTAAAAGTAACGAAAAAACAAATGACAAAATGTATATATGATATAGAAATTAAAATAAAAAAATAGTAAAAGTGACTAATGAAAAAAGAAGTCTTTGGCGAAATTGCTATTTTTATAGAAATGATGAAGAGACCTATTGACAAGATGGAGAGAGTGTTTTTTGATGATGAAGATAGCAGTCATAATGGTGAAGATAGTGGAAAGATGTATGTGATCTTTTTTAATTCGTGAAAAGGTATTTTTTATTGAATCTTAGTATTGAAAAGTGAAAATTAAAGAGTATATTAGTTGTTGCCTAAGTGACTAGGAGCCAAGAATTTATAAAGGAGAGAGATTAGCAATGAAGTATTGGTTTATTTTGATGGATGAGGAAATATATGATATTGAAGAAGTCAAAGCTTCAAGTGAACCAATTTATTGGCACAATTATGGTTCGAAAGGTTGTCGAATCCAAAAAGGAGATAAGGTTGCGATAACAAATGGAAAAGAAACGTTTTATAAAGCAACAGTTTGTGGTGAAGGTTTGATTTATGATACAGAAGAAATTCCAGAGATTTATAGAAGACATTGGAAACAGAAGTGTGATTGGTTTTATAAAGTAAATAGTTATGAATATGTGGAAATAAGTAAAGAAGGAGAGGAGATTTACAGAAAAATACCTGTTACATCAATAAAGGTTAAGAATGGTTCTATACAAAACATAAATAAACAAACTTATGAAGGATTGTAGAAAATAGAAGAAAGAAAAAAAGGACTCTTTAAATGTGATATGACAATTAGCTTTAGGAGTCCTTATTTGTTTTGAGTAAAACCAAGATAATTAAACAAGCAATGAGTATAAAAACTTAGGAAATACACGTTTTGTATAATTATTATTAAATATTGATATTTAATAATAATTGAATTATAATAAATACAGAAAAAAGACAGAAGATATACGGAATAATAAACTTAATAGTGATATTATTAGACATAGTTAAAATAAAGAACAAAGTAGTGATGAAAGTGTATTATCATGGAACAGAAATTGAGAGAGGGAAAAATGCAGTAAATACACAAATCCTTCCAATAAGTTATAATGATGATAGAAGAGAACAATGGCTAGGAGATGGAATCTATTTTTTTGAGTATGAAAATGATGCATATTGGTGGATAACGAAGATGCATGCATACAATATAAAAAAAGGAAAATATTCTAATAAGTGTAGGTTGTTTGAAAAATTTACTATACTGGAAGCAGAAATTATTTGGGATAAAAAAAGAGAGTTTACAAATTTTAATAAAGAACATTTTCAAATGTTTGAGATTATCCAAAAAAAATGTAACGAAAAAGATAAGAACGGAGATACGTGGACAGAAGGTGATGTGTTTAATCTATTATTCTATGAATTGGGATATGATGAAATATTCGATGTTGTTAGATGGAGTTTTACGGTTAGAAGAAATAGAAACAAAGATGCAAGAACCAAACACTATCAACAAGTACAGATTTGTGTAAAAAATATCGATATTATTAAAAATATAGAAGAACTAAATAAAGAACAAGAAAAAGATTTTTGTGAAAATAGGTTTTTGGTAGAATCGAAATTCAATACTGTGCTAAAAAAGGGAATAGGTGATAAAAATGATAAATGGAAGAAGTTTAAAGGAAGAATTAAAACGAATTGACAACTTTTTGGATAATTTATCGAGCGAAGAATTTGAGGCAATGAAAAAACGAATTGGTTTCGGAATAATTAAACAAGCAAAAGAAAGTAGTTATGTATTGGCCATGCAAGAAGCAAATAAGACGAAAAACAAGGGATATACTTTTAAAGTAGGAATCAAGGAGTTTAATTTGAATAATGATAGAGCGGGAGCGGCATAAAATGAGAAAATATGAAGGTGTAATAAGTTTCTTGGACTATAGGGTTACATCAGTAACCTTTCAATTAAATCAGAATTATGATACAGATGAGGAAATGTCAGATGTAAATATAGAGGCAAAATCTGATTTTATTATTTCTGACGAAAAAACGAATATGATAGTTACATTAGAACTCCAAATATTTGGTGATGAAGAGGGAAATTACCCTTTTAAAATGAATGTTGAGTTAGATGGATTATTTGAACTTTCGGGCGAAATAAAAAACGAAGATATAAGGAAGTATTATGCAAATGCATTGTCGATTTTGTATCCTTATGCGAGAGCTATTGTATCAAATTATACTGCAAATGCAAATGTACAACCTTTGATTTTGCCAACAGTTAATATTTGGAAAATGATTAATTCTCAAAAGAATAAAGAAATTTGAAATACTATTTAGAAAGGTATAGCTAAGTCAGCTATACCTTTTTTACTTTATAGGGTTAGGGTGTCAAAAGCACATAACCTAAATTGCATTTGTCAAATTGCACAACAATAAGATAACAATTTGCAGATGGTGTCCGTGCCAGACAAACACCGTCTGCAAATCGTAGCCTTAAATTGTGCAATTTGACAAGTGCTAAAAAAAATACAAGCTTTTGACACCCTAATCTTTATAGGAAAGTTCGCACTATAAAGCAAAAAAAGCTTGCACACACAAACAATACAAGTGTAAAATAGTGTGAGATAAAAATCAAAAAAGAGGGAAGAGGTAAGAACGAAAGATATGTCAGAATATATCATAAGGGACATTATAATAAAGGGTAGTAGTGAGTTTAGAAAAGACTGTTCTTTGGAAAATTGTTTTTTTGAGAAAAGTAAGGGATTTTATCAGTATGTGAACCAATATGGAAATAAAACAGATGAATTTATTCTTATCAATGAAACGGAAATAAAAAATGATTATGCATGGATGAAGGAGAAGAATGTACAGAAAAAAGATAAGATTGATTTGGAATTGGCACGTACCTATCAGAAGGTGTTAGAAGAGCGATATTATAAAATTATAGTGGAAATGGAAACGTTAGCAAATCGGATTCATTACTTGAGCGTTGCTATAAGACAGGAAGAAAAACCGGAATATAATCCTTCGGAATTGGACAGTGAGGAAGAGAAAGCAAACAAAGCAGATTATCGTGTGGTATACCATAATTTGTATAGAAAATTAATAGTAACAGATATTGCTGGAAAATTAAAAAAAAACATAGAAGACATAAATAGTTATTTATATGATGAAAAACTGTATGTTCTTAATAAAAAAGAAAATTATGGGAAAAGATTTATGGAAGAATTTTCAAATGCTGTTGAAGAAGTTGTTACAGAATATTGGAATCTATTGGAGACCGATGAGGATAGGTATATGAGTGCAAAGAAAGAACAAAGAAAAAAAGATGAAAAATTGATACAAAAATCCGCACGTAGGAAGGCAGAAGAGGTGGCGTATAATCAGATTTTTCTATATAGAACAGAAAAGGTTGAAAATTGGATAGAACTGCTTTTTTTGAAATTTTACCAGGAATTAGATGCAAGAAAGCCATTTGAGAACAGAAAAGAGTGGCTTGCCAACGAAACGAAAGTGTGGTTTGAGATAGAAGAAAAAAGTGAAAATGTATGGAAGTTTACAAAAGAAGCAGTGGGGAAACTTACAGAATTAGAGGATGAAGCGAAACGCTTGGATTTAATGAATTATAGAATTACACCGAATGTACTCTTTTACGAGAAAATAAAAGAAAAAATTCTGGAATATGATATAAAGAAGGATTATTTAGAAAGTAAGGCTGCAGTAAGTGAAAAAGGAATCATTAAGAAATTAAATGGAAAGATGAAGGTGATGGAGCCGTTTACAGCCTGTGTATTATGGAAGGAATGTAATGTTTCGTTTGAACAATTTTTTCGGATTACACCGGTGGAAATACCAAAACGGGAGGAAGAATTTCGACGTGTATGTAAAGAAATTATAGATAAAACAGAGAAGTTATCTGATAAAGTTTTTACACATTCAAGATATAAAAAGAATTTTGACGAGAATGATTTTTGGTATACACCAATGTTGGAGTTTTCTCCTATAGAAATCTGTATTAATTTGAGTAGTTTGGAAAGAGTAAAGATAATAATAACGTATGGTACATTTCTAATGGAACCGGTAGTGATTGAACTTCCATATTCCAAAGCTATGAAGAAAATAATGAGATTAGAGGATGAAAACATTGAAAAAATTTTAAAAGACACAGGTTATGAAACAAAAGAAGAACTCTTGCAATATTGTGCGGAAATAATGGCGAGAAATTATTGCAAAATATTTTTGGGAATTCCTTATGATGAATTTCAAAATAGAAAACGAAATAAAAATTTATAACAAACAGCGTGCAAAGTCTTTGCACGCTGTTTGTTTTTACTTTTGTAGTAAAAGTAGATATAATTCAACGTGACAGCTGTTGTGTGGTAGCTACAGCTGATCAGCATTCTCCGCCAGGATTTTCATAACGGAAAGAAAAATTTCAAAGGATGCGTCTCCTTTTTCTTTTGCCAGATTCAGTAGTTTTTGACCGGAAGTATCATTTTTAGGTAGCTGGTCAAATAGAATAAAGTCGCTACTGACAGATAGTTCACGGCAAAGAGCAGAAAAGGTTTCCAGAGAAAGATTTCGATTGCCAGATTCAATGTGGCTTAAGTAGGAAGCACTGATATTACAACGACGAGCCAGTTCTTCCTGCGTAATTCCCTGTGCCTGGCGGAGAGACTTAAATTTTTGACCAATCACTTGATAATTAAGTAGCTGATGATCCATTTTATAGCCTCCTTTGTATATATTTTACCTAACATGAACCTCCTAAGGGAAGTTTGTACTATGTATCCTAAATATATACGTTTCGTAAAATGTACAGGGATTTGGATAGAAATTTCCATATTTATTATAACAATAATTAAGGTAGACTATTATGACTACATGTAGAGAAAATGACCAATAGAAATAACAAAACAGGAAAATAATTTCTGCTAGGAAATATATTGACACGTTGTAAAGCTTCAATGTATAATATGACTGTTTTTGTAGAAAAAAGGGATAAGGAGAAGCATAGAAAATGTATGAACAACAAATAGATACAAGCGATATCGACAGATTGATGGAAAAAAAGAAAAATGATGCCTTACTGCAATTGTATCGGGAGATTGTAAATCAGGTAGAAATTCTAGTAAACACAGGGCAGATCAGTAGTTACAAACAAAATAATGGGATAGAAGTTAACTATGTCAGCTTTAATGTAGGGGATATGCCAAGCTTTCGTATGGTGTTTCCTTTTAGTGAGAGATTTTGCGTATGTAAATCTGTTTCGCCTACTTATAAAATGCAGACACAGGAAGCAATCAATCGCCTAAAGCAGCTTTGTGTAGATAAAAAAATAGAGATTGAAAAGTGTTTTGGAGATGAGTTATTGGCACAATATTACATAGCGAAAGAGGGAATATGTTAAATGAATGAGGTAATTATTTGTAAAAATTGCGGAACAAAGTTGAAGGAAATAGATGGAAAGGAAAAATGTTATATTTGTGGGGAAAGCAGAGAGAGTCTGACTTTGCACCAGATACGAACCCAGATAGAAAGAGCAAAAAAGTGGATATATTATGGTGCATATAATGAGGCAAAAAAAGAACTTGACATATTAGAACAGTATCAAATTACCGGAAGTACAATTTATCTGTTAAAGTTGATGATGGATATGAAAGTGGCAACAAAAGAGGAATTAAAAGGCTTGTCTATAAACTTTCAGGAAAATTATAATTTTCAACAAATTCAAAAATGCTGCAGTGAATATCCAGAGGATTATACCGGAGGTATCATAGCAGAGTATGCACAAAATGCAATGAAAAATAAAGAAGAAGTTGATAAAAAAGAAAAACGGGACTCTCAAATTATCAGTTGTGTCATAACCGGATTCTTGACCATTGTTTTTGCTTGTTCCGTGTCGTCTTATCCGGGAAGCGATCTTCCCACAAAGTTTTGGGTTGTTTGGGCTGTCACACTGGGAATATTTTTTGGAAGAAAAAAAATTCCAGAAAAATATAGAAAAATAGCATACATAGTTTTAGGTGTTATCTGGGTTTGGTTTTATCTATATTGGTGTAAGGTGGCAGAGCAATATAGTATGTGAATAAGGTGAAAATTCTGTTGGAGGTAAGGACAACCAGCAAGTGTTTGCACGCTTTACTCTAGTAGTTCTATAAAATAGAGAGGAGACAAAAGAAAATGACTGAAAAAAAAGCAAAAGAGGTCAATACTCTTGCGAAGAAAAAAGACAAATCCAATGAATTTCTGATTGGTGCTACTGTATTTTTGTTAATGGTAATACTGGTTTATAAATTATTCTTATCAACAATGTTGGTTAACATGGATATTTATCACCAGGCTTTGAGGTTGTATGACAGAGGAGAGCATATAAAAGCAGGAAAGCTGTTTGGAAAGCTTGGGTCTTACAAAGATGCCGAAGAACGGTATCAGACTTCTTACATGGAAGGAATAGATCAACTAGTTCGTATTGGTGAGACAGCTGAGGCAAGGAAACACTTAAGGAGATTATTGAAAGAAATTCAGTCAAAGGGTGAAAATACAACTAAAGTACAGGAATATAGGAAGGCATTAGAAAAGAAAGCCTTTCATTTGTATATGGACGATGATGAAACAGATCTGGAAAAGGTAAGGTATCTATATCGAGATATGGACGGGGACGGTTCATTGGAATGTTGTGAAATACGCCCGGATGGACGGAAGTATATGTACACGTGTAAAGATGGAAAAGTATATAGCTTGAATGACTGTAATGAATCTTGTTATTTAGTTAGCTGGATTTATGAAAAGCATAATCTGTTTTCTGTTATGTCTTTAAACTCGGAGGGTATGTATATCGAAAGTTTTTATACAGTAAATGGAACCGAATTGGAAAATCTAGCAGAAAAAATAATAGCTCCCACAAATTATGGTTATAGTGATATTGCAGCATTTTTGACGGCGATGAGAAACGTAGAATGTGGACAGGAGTATAAGATATCCGATGATCTGATTGCATATGAAGAATACTACAAAGAAGGGGAAATGTGTAGTGAGGAAGAATATGCGTCGTATATAATTAAAATAACGGAAAATGAACGGGGAATTGAAGGTGCTAAAGCTGAGATACCTGGATGGGAAGTGGAAAATGGCAATGGGGAAATGACATTCTATGGAAAAGGAGCTTATTATGGTGGGTATTCAACGGCAGGGGATTTTATACAATATTGTTTAGATTATTATGAGGATGATCATGATTATGAGTATGATTATTGGTGGTAATAATAAAAAAATATAGAAAAGGAGCAATGATAATGATGGAAAATATGACAACGTCACAGGCATTATTAAGCAGATATCAATTACTGACAGAAATAGGAGAACAGTTTTATGAAAAATATAGAAATGGGCAATTACAACCTTTGGAAGAAGAAATAAAAAAAATGAATGAAATTGCTAAGTTGGATGTTTTTTTAGGAAAAGAGAATGGTTCTTACGAGAAAAAACTTACTCACTGTCCACAATGTCAGGAATTGATACCGGAAAACGGTGCATTCTGCTTTAAATGTGGATGTGCTTTTCATGAGTATCAAAAACAACATGCCACATATTGTGTCCACTGTGGAGCGACGATTTATCAGCAAAATTATTGTGATGTATGTGGTGCAAAAATAGAAGCTTGAAAGGCTGGTAGAAAAAGATGAATTGTATAAAATGCGGGAAAATATTAAATGAAGGGGGTAGATATTGCCCTCAGTGTGGAAATAATGTGGCTTTTGCAATGGATATGCAAAAGTATAATGTAAAAGAAGAAAAAGTTGATTTTTGTGAAAAATGTGGAACAAAAAGTCAAGGTGGAAGATATTGTGCACATTGTGGAGTAGAGATGGGGCGGAGACAGTTTATAGAAAAGTGGGGCATTGGTTTTTTCACAAATTCTATGAAAAATGTATTATTAAATACAGTCGTAAGTGATATAAAAGAAAAGTGCACGGGCGGTAAGAAGGTTGATGTAAAAACGACCGTGAAACATGGAGTAGTGTTTGCGGTATGTATGCTTGTGTTTACTTTGGCATTTATTCTAATTGCACAAAAGACAGCCAATCTACTTCCTGTATTTCAAACGGACATTTTTGAAAATAATGCAGGATTAAAGGATATTAAAAGTTATCTCTTAGCAGTTATGTATGGCATAGAAGTTAGTTATACAGGGCATATAGCAGCTACCGTGAGCGGAGGTGTAAAAGTATTTCCAATTCTTATAGGGCTTACCTTGGTATTTGTAACAATTAGCTTTTTTGTTATGAAAAAAGTTTCTGGACTGAATAAAAAATGCAATATGTTGGAACTTATGATATTTTCAATGGTAAATAGTGCTGTAGTTACATTTTGTGGACTTTTTTTCCAAACAACAGCAAAATTAAAGAAATCCGAATACACAAACTTTTATGAAGACGTAAAGCTTTCCTTAGTTACAAAATTATCTGTTTTAAATTGTTTTTTTATGGTTTTTCTCGTAACATTATGTCTGCTTGTGATAGTAAATGGAATTAAGTGTAAAAAAGAAGAAAGAAATAGCACGCTACTTTATGCATTTCGCAGTAATATGCTCTTTGTTGGAGTAGTTTCCGTATTTGTCTTTATTTTATGCAATATAGTAGGCATTAAATTTTCTGCATATAAAGAAAGTGCTTTCTTATTCGTACCGGCGATTCAAGCATTTTTTTCAGCGGTGGCGGGATTGGGCTATCGCTATCTTATGACAGTTAATAATGCGGAAATTATGAATGTGTCCATGGGTTTTACAAATGTAAATTGTAAAGTAGTAGACTTAACGTTATCAGAGATAAATATAAAGTGGCTTACAGTAGTAATAGGTGTACTTATACTATTTTTTATGATTAAAATTGTATTAGATGTGCTGAGAATCTTAAAAAATGCAAATATAGCAGATACACAGAATACGATAATAGAACTTTGTAAATATTCTGGAGGCTTTGCTCTGATTACAGCATTTATTACAAAATTGTTTGCTATGTATTTTAAAATGACATATTATATTCCAACGCTACTTTATGAATTGCAAGATTATCAAATGTTAAATGGGAAAACTGTGGGAATTTCGTTGGGAGCGGGAAATGTAATTGGCGTATTTTTTAAAGTATTTTTCTTTATTTTGATAATCAGTCTGATTACATTATGGCTTGTAAAAATGAATAACCGTATTATGTATAATATTATTTGGGCAAAGAAACAAGTCATTATGCTTGTGGCTTGTGTTTTTGTATTCCTGCCTGCAGTATTTGTGCTATGTGTTTCAGAAGAAAAGATTAAAAAAGAAATTGATGAAGTGGAATATTCTTATGAGAATGACTTGATGCAAAACAGTGCGAATATCAGTGATGAAACACTAAATACGGCATTAGAAAGATGCGGAGTAAATGAAGAGTTTTCCATTGCGTGGAGTGGTATGGATAGTCTTATGAAAGATTTGGTTGAATAAACAAATAGAGAGGAGACAAAAGAAAACATGCTATGTAAAAAATGCAATGCCCAATTGCCGGAAGCAGTAAGATTTTGCCCTTACTGTGGGGAAAAAGTGACAGTGGAACAGTCAAATGAAACAACTATGCAAGGCGATACACGGAAAAAACAACAAGAGTATATTGGAATGGGAACTGAGAAAGCCCATTCTGATTATTCCAAACAGAAAAAATTTTTAGTGGCAGGGGGAATGCTTCTTTTCGCTGCAATGTTTGTAATATTGGGAGCAAATATTCTAAAAGAAAGAAATCTTAAACAGACTTCAAACTTGCAGATGGCACAGGAAACAATACAGGGGTCAGAGAATCTTAAGGAAACACCAGAGAATGCCCCAACCCCAACGCCTTTGAGCTTTGAAAATAAGATACGAATGATGAATGAAACGGGCAATGTGTTACAGGAAATTGCTATTTATGAGGAAAATTATAACATAAGACAAGCCGGGAAAGAGGATTGTTGGGATTATGTACTATTTGAAACACTGGAAGGTACCGGCGATATGTGGAGAGAACCACCATTGCTAGATACGTACAATAGAGAAGCGAAAGCTTTAAGAAATAAAGATACCGGAAATGTGATAGAGTATATTTTATATCGCAATCCCATTACCGGTAAAGTGAATAAAATTGTAAGTATTGAAATGTTGGAAAATGGAGAAATTGAAACGGTAGAATATTACTTTACGGATGATGGAAAAGTTAACTTTGTTTTCTTTCACAGGGTGACGGAATACACACCATCTTATGCAACACAGGATAAGCCAGGTGAACGCTATTATTATGCAGATGATGCAATGACTAAATGGAGGGTTGTACCAAAAGATAATCCCAGCGAAAATAAGCGTACATACGTTGTAAACAAAAAACAATTGGGAGAATACAAAAAAGATAAGAAATGGTGTATGTTAAAGGATGCTTCCGCACAAATACAGGACGAATTTCAAAAAAAAGCAGAGCGTATGTTAAACGCAGCTTACAATACGTATCATGCAGTAGTAGATATGGAAAGTATTAATAGAATTGATGGTTGTGTTGTAGATGAATATGAGGGAGTTATTCAAGGTGCGACTGTGCGACTTTTTGCAGAAAACAAAACAGGGTGTTTGTTTGAAAGCACTACGGATGAATTAGGAATGTATCAGTTGTATATTCCAAGTGACGCATATACGTACTATCTGGAAATTGAGAAAGAAGGTTTCCTAAAAGAAAAGATTTACAATATTAAACCAACCGGAGAAATTATCGAGCTGGTGCAGGAAAATGCATGTCTGTTCCGAAACGGTAAAGCAGGATACATGTATTTTTCTCTAAGACATGCCTTTAAGGATGATTATCTATACGATGCAATTATTCGTGTACGAAAAGGTATTAACAATCGTTACGGTGAAATTTATCGTACATTAAATTATATACAAGATGAGAGTACCGGGATTTTATTAGAACCGGGAAATTATACCTTAGAAATAGTGAGTGGCAACTATCAGACCGCTTATAAGAATATTCGATTCGAATTGGATGGAGTTGTCCGAATTTTACTTTCTCCAACCTTAAACGAGGGAGAAGTAAGAATTGTATTAGACTGGGGTGCAGAACCAAATGATTTGGACGCGCACTTATTTACACCTTATGATGGAGAAAACTCTGTAGAGGTTTACCATATTTGGTATGGGAATCAGGAAGATCCTTATGACAACAATTTGGATGTAGATGATACCGATGGTTTTGGACCGGAAACCATGACTATTCGAAATTTAAAAAATGGTTGCTATAAGTATTATGTGGCAGATTATACAAACTGTTCAGATGATAATCCAACTTCTTATGAAATGTCCCATTCCGGTGCTCAGGTAAATGTTTATACGTCGGACGGAAATGTACAGACATTTTATGTTCCAATCAATCGTTCCGGTGTAATATGGGAAGTATTTGAAATCCGAAATGGAAAGATAAATCCAATCAATCATTATTATAACCAGATTGAAGATAAGGAATGGTGGCATCAAGAGAAATAAAATGAAAAAATAAATCCACATTAATTTCCTTCCAATGGGAAAACGTACAGAGTAATCACATATTCTGTATAGCACCATAATGCAAGGTCACTGTAGAAAATTAAAGAAGGGAAAAAAGAAAATGAAAAAAAGAACATTAAGCATAAGAATAGTAACTATTTTACTGGTAATAGTATTGTCTGTACCTATATCATGTATTAAACAGAATGGTTTTATGCCAGATATAGTAAAAGAAACGATTTCTTTAGATAATAGCACACCTACAATAGTTGCAAAAGCAGCATCCACAAAAAAACAAAAAAATGCTGCGTATAACAAAAAGGCAAAGAAGGCATACAAGAAATTTTTAAAAAAGATAAAAAAGCAAACAAAGAAAGAGGATGGGTCTTACTGTGACGGTTATCCGGTGTATTATGATCAGGCAGAGTATTCTTTTTCAGATGTTAATAATGATGGTAAATTGGAATTAGTCTTACTGCCAGGATGGGGAACAGGAGTAGGAAATGATTTATATGTATATAAAAAAGGAAAGGTAAAATATATAGGTACTGTTGGAATAATTAGTATCGTATACAAAAGAGGAAATATGTTTTTTTCTAGCTCTGGTGGAGGAGTTTCAACAGGTCGTTGGCATAAACTAAAAAATGGTAAATTGAAACTAGTAGCAATTTATTCTAGCGAGAATGGGAAAATTGATCCATCGTTTTGCAAAAAAAACGGAAAAACCATTTCTGTAAAGAAAATGAAAAAATTTATAAAGAAAATGAGTAAGAAAAAAACAGTGAACAAGTTAAAAAAATGTAAATATTTGAAGAATTTATAAAATCTATTTGTAATACAGGTAGAAACATCGCACATAGAAATGTATCTTGTATATACGGTATGTTCTATGTGCGATGTTTATGTTACAGATTAATTTTTTTAGTAATTGTAGAAAATGGAAGGATGGGGTGAAAAAAACAATGAAAATAAAAGAAAAAGCAGTTATTGGAAAAATGAATATTTTTAAAATTTTAGCCTTAGTGATAATTATGTTTATGGCAGGTGTTGGATTTGGTGAAAAAGAGGTAAGTGCCAATTCGATAGATGAGTGTATTGTAATAGAAGATTATATTTATAAAGAAGAAAACTACAATATAGGTGAGTATGAAATTGTAGTAACAGATGAAGTAATGGATATTTACAAATCCGGTGAGTGGGTGAAATCATTATATAAATATGACGACTGGCGTACGGCTTGGATTTTAGATAATAAATTGTATTATTCGAAAAATCTGGATATATATTGTTATGATTTTTCTACAGAGCGCGTGACTAATTTTATGACCGTTGAAGAAGTAAGAGAGCCCTTAAATCCAGATGGTGAACCAGAAATATCTGAAATTCAATTATACCATCAATCCTATTTATATGTGTATATAAACAATGGTTCCTGCTATGATTACAGTTTGATACGAATTAATTTAGCAACTAAAACTCAGGAAACAATTATAGAAGAAGATTCATTGCCATCGAGACTTTTAGGTGTGTATAACAATTATATGTATTGTGCAATCTCTGGTTTTGAATATTCATCGGCGAGTGGTCCTTTATTTAGAATTTCATTAGGGGAAAATCCAAGGGTAGAAATTATAGAAGAAGCAATCGCGATGGAAGTAATATGGTATGAAAATAAAATTTTCTATATATCATGGGCTTCAGATAATTCTTATGGCGAAGATAACACTAGTAAATTAATTTGTTATGATGTAGCCAGTGAAACGAAAGAAACAATAGAAATATGGGAACATCAATCGATAGGAATAAGAAAAATCGAAGATGGGATTTTATATATGTATAAGATAGAAACTTTTCAAGAAATACAATATGATATTGGTACAGGAAAAGTTAAAATAGAATACCTAGAACCTTTAAAAGGTGTGAAAGTAACGCATAAACTAATTTATGATGACAAAAAAAAGAGCGGAATAAAGGATGTATGTAACATTTCTTGGGATAAGTCATTTACTGGAAATATTGAGATTTCCTACAGGAAAACAAACGAAGAATATACAAAAAGAGTACAAATAAAGGCTTCAAAAAATAAAAATAATTATCGTCTTGAATTGAAAGGAAATCATGAATATCTCATATCTCTAAAAGCGTATAAAGAGAAAGCAGATTCTCTTATGATTTACAGTGAGGATAGTAAGGTGTTTACGTTTCGCCCAAAAGAGATTACATCTAAGGATTATAGCGGCTATATTAATAATTACAACTACGTTAAAAGGGGAAATAATTTGTATTATTCCTATAAACAAAATGGAAAATATTATCTATGTAAAAAAAATATGAAAACAGGAAAAGAAAAGAAAATCTTGCGAAAGAAAGGTACTTGGCTTCAAAATGCCACAAATAGATATTTGTATTATGCAAATGCAGGAAGAAATAAGCTTTATGTGTATGATATGAAGAAAAATACAACTAGAAAAATGAACACAAAAGGGATAGCCTCTCCTTATGTTGCGGTCAGAAATGGAAAAGTATTCTGTAAAGATTTGGATTCAGTTGATTTTGATCCGAGTTATATTTATTGCTTTAATTTGAAGGGAAGTAATCGAAAAAAAATAGGAGAAGGCGGTATGCCTTTTATCTACAAGAATCATATTTACTGGGAACAGGCAAAATTGGGTGTAGATGAAAACACCTATTATCGATATTGCAGAGCGGACATGAATGGCAAGAACAAAAAAGTGGTAACCAAATGGATATCAGAAAATGATTATTATAAGATAGCTAGCAAACTAGACTATGATACAAAAAAGATATATTTAAAAATTAAACAAATTAAAAAATGGAATAAATAACACTTCAAAAATAGGCTAAAGTGTCTACGCACACTTTAGCTCATTTTATGTCTTTTAAGGGGCAAAATATTGAAATTGCTATTCAAACTATCATTTTTTCGGATAATATAGTATTTATAATAGAATGGAATGAAGCTTCAGAAAAAGCGTTACTAGATAAGTTGGAAATACAAAAACATTGCTCAAACCATCAAATTACTAATTGCCTACAACAGATAGAATAGGGTATAATAAAAATGTTTATATTATGTTCGGAATATTTGAAATTTAAAGGAGAAAAAAATGCATTTTTGGATAGGAGTAGAAAATTTTGCAAAGATTGAAAGTGCAAAAATTTGTGTTGATAATTATACCGTTTTAGTGGGAGAAAATAATAGTGGAAAGACTTTTTTGATGCAACTTGTACAGGGTGTGGGGAAGAAAATAGTAAATTTGATAGACGAAACTATTATGAATGAGTTTTTAATAGAAGAAACAGAGTTATATAAACACTATTTGATTTCTGATAAGAATGTTTCAAAAATAACATCATTTATTAATGAAAAACTGATGGTAGAAAAGGAGCATATTATAAAAGAAATTTTTGGAAAAGATATTACTATTGGAAGTCTATATGTTGATATTTCAATGGATGAGAAAAAAGTATATGATTTGGTAATATTAGATTCAAAGGGATTTGATAAAAAAAATTTGTTAGAGGTTGTTAATACGCTAAATTTAGATATTTCCATTGTTGATGCAATGGGGAAATTCCCAGTAACTGAGTTATCAAAACTAGGTATATGTATTGTAAATAAAAAGAATAAGGAAACAAAAGAGAGTAAAGCCATTTCAATAGATGTAAGAAGCAATGACAAGGATACTATTTTATTTTGCGATGGTCTTCGCTCTATTATGGAACCGAAAAGTTTATTTTTACCAGCTGCGAGAACAGGATTGATGCTATTATATCGTGAGTTTTTTGCAAATAAAGCAGATAATGAACGTTCCTTTACATTAATAGATGGTCATATTGTTGGTAATCGAGAAACTTATGGTGATTTAACCCAACCAATGTATGAATTTTTGCGATTTTTGCAGACTTATTACAAAGAAGAAATAAGAGTAATTTATAAAGACGAATTAGAATTTTTTGAAGGACATCTAATAGAAGGGCATATTAGTATGAACAAACAAGGTGCTTTTTCATATAATTCAAAAAATGAAAATGGTACAGTTCCTATGTATCTTGCATCATCTATGATTAATGAAGTTGCCCCTTTAGCTTTAGCAATTACCTCAAGAAATCGTTACCAAAGAATGATTATTGATGAAGTAGAAGCAAGCTTGCATCCTCAAAAACAGTTAGAACTTGTTAGATTTTTTAATCGGCTAAATAATAAAGGAATGAGTTTGATTGTAAGTACCCATAGCGATACTTTTGTTTCTAAATTAAATAATCTATACATTTTATCGGAACAGGTTAAGAAGAATGGAGAAGGGATTTTAAAACAGTTCAATTTGGAGAAAGAGGATTTGATTGAAACAGAGAGATTATTTGTTTATGAGTTTGTAAATCAGCCAAATGGAAAAAGTGTTGTAAAAGAGATGAAAGGAAACAGTAAAACGGGATACCAATTTGATTTATTCACTGACTCGGCAATGCACCTTTATGAAGAGGCAACAAAATTAGGAGAAATGCAGGAATGATAAACATTAATTTTGGACATATAATCCAACAAAACCTGTTCAAAAAAATATACTATATAAGGTAAATGATAATTCTCTTATAAAATTTGAAGAGGAACATACGGAATGCAAGGAAATTGTTAATGTGGATTTTGATTTTAAAGAAAGGCAGTATGGTATTTACGCTAATGAATATCGAAGTCCGAATACAACAAAGGAAGGATGTAAAACAACGGATGTAAAACAACGGATGTGTTATCTTGTGTAGTTGATGAAAATAAAAAACAAATTTTTTCCTTCATATTTGATGTGAAAAGCAATATTTCTGCATTTAGTGATGACTTATTAAAGGAAGGTGCAATGATAACTGCAATAAAAGAGGTTCGTGATTTTATAGAACAAATTCATGCAGAAATATTACATAAAAAATCGTTCCTATTATATTATGAAGATGATGGATATGTGGAAGATGAGAGAGTAGGAATTGTAACAAAGAATTTTGAACCTAAGAAATTTAGAGCGGTTGCAAAACAACTTGAAAAAATGATAAAAAGTCAGGAAGAGGCAAAAGTTTCTCCTTTGATTTCGTTAAAATTAAAAAATCGTTTGAGGGCATATGAAAGTGAAGTAAAACCATTGTGTAATTTTGCAGATAAAAAAATAACAATTAATGGTAAAGAGTATGATTTACAAGTTTTTCTTATGCAACAAAAAAGTGATAGTGAGTTTGAAATCACAATAAAAATTGTAAAGGATACACATTGTTTGCGCTAAGTATTATTGAAAATCAGTTGTTTTTTCCCTAATAATTAGATAAGATAGGAAAATAAGGAATGCATTTTATATATTCCATAAGAAAACAGCACATTAAAATATGCAAAAAGAAAGGAAAAAACTATGAAAAAATTGAGAAATATTATTATTTTGAGTTTTGTAATCATGACAGCTTGCATGCTACAGAGTAAGGATGTAAAAGCGGAAGAGGTTGGCGCATACACTATGTCAGACGAAGAGTCAAATAGTGATTATGATGTAACAGGAGATGGAGTTGCAGATACTGTTCAATTTGAGAAGATAACTGAACAGGATGAACATTATCGAGGATACAAAGTTATCATTAATGGAGAAACGGTGTTAGATAATAGTGAAGATACTTGGTGGTATTATTCTTTGGAACCGGTTTATATTCAGACAGAGGATCATGGATATTTTTTCATTTCAACCTTCCATGATAATGATGATGGAGAAAGACTGATTTACGAATATGTGGATGGAAAATTAGAAAAACGTATGGATTTACTTACTATTGTTGCAAATATGTTTTATCATGATAGTATAAGAGTTTCTTCTGTAAAGGAAAATGCAATTAATTTAAAAGTAACCGGACAGTCTGATATGCTTGCTCATGCTAATATAAACATTTCTTTAAAAGTAAAATCTGATGGAAATCTTTCTTTGAAAAATAAAGTAGTAAAAGTTACCTATAGCAACAAGCGTATGGGTACAGAAGAAGTTTACACATCTAAATATTTGGTAGCAGCAAAGAAAATACAAGTATATAAAGGGAAAACAGGAACAAAAAAAGCGTTTTCTATAAAAAAGGGAACGAAATTAAAAATTAAAAAAGTTTCTCTTAGAGGAAAAAATATAAGATTTTATTGTGTTACAAAATCTGGAAAGAAAGGTTGGATAAAATCTAAATATAATTTATTTAAAGATTTAATGTACGCAGGGTAAAAGATGAGGTTTTGTGCTGTTGTTTCAGAAAGGTCACTGTAAATGTAATTTTACAGTGCTCTTTTTGCTTTATAGGAAAATTCCTTCTATGGATAAGAAGAAATAGAGGGTTAGAGGTTGCATTTGGCATAAAATTATGTTAGTATATCTTTCGTGGATAAACAAGTGTATTTCTAGTGCATACAAAATGGAGGAAATGAAAATGGGTACTTCGGAAGAGAAAAAAACACATAAATCAGATGAAGAACAGTATTTTCTTGTAAAAAAGAGTGCACTACCGGAGGTGTTTCATAAGGTAGTGGAAGCCAAACGTTTGTTAGATTCTCGGAGAAATGTCACCATACAGGAAGCGACAGATGCAGTAGGGATTAGTCGTAGTTCTTTTTATAAGTATAAAGATGATATATTCCCGTTTCATGATGATACAAAAGGAAAAACGGTGACATTTATGATGCAGGTAGATGACGAGACAGGACTATTATCTAAGATATTGAGTTTGGTAGCAAAATATAGTGCCAATATTCTTACTATACACCAAAGTATTCCTGTAAATCGTATTGCTATGCTTACGTTGAGTGTGGAAATTGCACCGGAAATGGTGGATGTGACACAAATGATTCGTGAGATTGAAGCCTTAGAAGGGATGCATTTTTTAAAGATAATAGCAAGAGAGTAGAATGTTATGCAATGGAATTGAAATTTTGCAGCTTGATTGAAAAATTATATCATACATAGAACAAACAGAAAAAAGCATGTCTGTAATGGACAGAATGGAGGAAGTTATGTTAAACGTTAGTGTATTAGGTTATGGTACAGTTGGTTCGGGTGTTGTTGAGGTTTTAACAACAAACAAAGAAAGTATTGCCAAAAAGGCGGGACAGGAAATCAATGTAAAATATATTTTGGATTTAAGAGATTTTCCGGGAGATCCTCATGAAGATAAAGTTGTACATGATTTTAATGTTATATTAAATGATGAAGATGTGCAGATTGTAGTAGAGACAATGGGTGGAGTAAAGCCGGCATATGATTTTGTAAAGGCATGTTTAGAAGCAGGAAAGAGTGTATGTACATCAAATAAAGAATTGGTTGCAAAGCATGGAGCAGAATTAATAGCAATAGCTAAGGAAAAATCCATCAACTTCTTCTTTGAAGCAAGTGTTGGTGGTGGTATTCCAATTATTCGTCCAATGATTAACTGTTTAAATGGAGACGAAATTGAGGAAATCTCAGGAATCTTAAATGGAACAACAAACTATATTCTGACAAAAATGTCAAAGGAAGGCTTAGACTTTGATTCTGTACTAAAGGATGCACAGGATAAGGGATATGCAGAACGTAATCCGGAAGCAGATGTGGAAGGATATGATGCATGTAGAAAGATTGCAATATTGACCTCTCTTGCCTATGGAAAACAGGTAGATTTTGAAGATATTTATACAGAAGGTATTACAAAGATTACTGATGTAGATATTAAATATGCAAATGCATTAGGTGCTGCAATTAAAATATTTGGTAGCAGCAAAAAGGTTGGAAATGATATTTATGCTAAGGTTGCACCTGTTATGATCAATGGGGAGCATCCACTATATAGTGTAAATGACGTATTTAACGGAATTTTTGTAAAAGGTAATATGGTGGGAGATTTAATGTTCTATGGAAGTGGAGCAGGAAAGTTGCCTACAGCCAGTGCAGTAGTTGCAGATGTAGTAGAAGCAGCTAAGAGCTTAAATGCAAATCTTCCAATGATTTGGGAGAATGATAAATTGCAATTAGCAGATATAAAGGAAGCAAAACAACGTTTCTTTGTACGTTTGTCAGGAAATGCAGCAGAAAATGCAGCTAAGGTAGAGAGCACATTTGGTAAAGTGCAGGTAGTAGAGGCTGGCGTAGAGAATGAATATGCGTTTATTACAGACCAGGTAAAAGAAGGAGAATTTGCTCAAAAAGCAGAGCAATTAGGAAATGTTGTTAGTAGAATAAGAGTAGATTTTTAAATTACAATAGAAGCAATAATTGAAAAAAGGATGAAAGAAGAATAAAAAGTAAAAAAGGTATCTTTCATCCTTTGTGTTTGATAAGGTTGGTGAAAAATATGAAGTATATCGTAGTTTTAGGAGATGGAATGGCAGATGAACCAATTGAACAATTGGGAAATAAGACGCCGTTGGAATATGCAAAAACACCTATGATGGATATGTTGGCAAAGAAATCGCAGATTGGTTTGGTACACACCATTCCGGAAGGAATGAATCCGGGAAGTGATACTGCCAATCTTGCTGTAATGGGGTATAATCCAAGAAAATACTATACAGGACGTTCTCCGTTGGAAGCATTAAGTATTGGTGTGGATATGAAGGATACGGATATTGCAATTCGATGCAATATTGTAACCGTATCAGATGATGATTTGCCTTATGAACAAAAGACTATGATTGACCATAGCTCAAGTGAAATTTCTACAGAGGATGCTAAGATTTTATTAGATGCTGTAAGAGATGAATTAGAGACCGATATATATAAGTATTACTTGGGAACAAGTTATCGTCATTTAACTATTTGGGATAAAGGAGAAGTGGTAGAATTAACACCACCTCATGATATACTAGGAAGAGTGATTCATGACTATTTGCCTAATGAAAAGGCTTTGTATGAGATGCAAAAGAAGAGCTATGATATTTTAAATAATCATCCTTTAAATGTGGAGCGTGCCAAAAAAGGATTAAATAAAGCAAATTCTATTTGGTTCTGGGGTGCAGGAACAAGACCTGCATTAGATTCCTTTGAAGGAAAAACAGGAAAGAAAGGCGTTATGATTTCCGCAGTGGATTTATTAAAGGGAATTGCTGTTGGAGCAAAGATGACGAATATACAAGTAGAAGGTGCCAATGCAACCTTGCATACAAATTATGAAGGTAAGGCTATGGCAGCAGTAAAGGCTGTGACAGAAGATGGATATGATTTTGCGTATATACATGTAGAGGCACCTGATGAGATGGGACACCAGGGAAGTGTGGAACGTAAGGTACAAGCTATAGAGTATCTTGATGAAAAAGTAATTAAGGTTGTATATGAAGAGATGGTAAAATCAGGAGAAGAATTTAGAATTTTAGTAACACCGGACCATCCAACTCCGATTGCCATTCGTACACATAGTAGTGATCCGATTCCTTACATGATTTATGATAATAGCAATGAACTTGAAAAAGATTGGTATTACAATGAAAAGGATGCCAAAGCAAGTGGAAAATTTATTGAAGAAGGATATACATTAATGAATGAATTTTTACAACTATAAAAGTTGTTACAATTCATCATAACAGTTTGGCCTTGGGCTGAATTGTTATCTATTAACCAATTAAATAAAAAAATGGTTGACAAGCTTAAAATAATGTGATATATTGTAGAAGTTCTGTGTAACAGAACACTGCCGAAGACAGTAGGTGCACCTTGTGCATAAGATTTTATATCGCCTACCGAGGAAAGTATGATATGACGATACAACCTCTCTGTCTTTATGGTGGAGAGGTTTTTTGATAGTATGAAGATACTTGTCATAGAATCGGCGGTTTCATTCTATAAAGGAGGTAAACCAGGATGGCAAAAGTGGAATTAAAACAACCAATTGTTGAAGAAATTAAGGGCTATGCTGATCAGGCAAAAGCAGCTGTACTTGTAGATTATTGTGGATTAACAGTAGAACAGGATACAGAACTTCGTAAACAGTTGAGAGAAGCAGGGATTGTATACAAAGTATACAAGAACACAATGTTGAAACGTGCTTTTGAAGGAACAGATTATGCACAGTTAGATAATCTTTTAGAAGGACCTACAGCAATTGCATTTGGTATTGATGATGCAACAGCTCCTGCAAGAATTCTTAACAAGTTTGCTAAGACAGCAGAGAAGTTAGAGTTCAAAGGTGCAGTAGTAGAAGGAACTTTCTATGATGTTAACGGTGTAAAAGCTCTTGCAAATATTCCTTCAAGAGAAGAACTTATTTCCAAATTACTTGGAAGTATGCAGTCACCAATCACAAATATGGCTCGTGTGCTTAAGCAGATTGCTGAGCAGGGAGAAGCTGCAGAATAAGATTGGTACGTTAACATAAGTAACGTAGTAAAAGAATAACCGTAATCGGAAAACAAAATAATAAAAATTAAGTGGAGGTATTTAATTATGACAACTCAAGAATTTATTGATGCAATTAAAGCAATGACTGTTTTAGAATTAAATGATTTAGTAAAAGCATGTGAAGAAGAATTTGGTGTATCAGCAGCAGCTGGTGTTGTAGTTGCAGCAGCAGGTGGAGATGGTGCAGGTGCAGGTGAAGAAAAATCTGAATTCGACGTAGAATTAACAGATGTAGGTCCTAACAAAGTTAAGGTTATCAAAGTTGTTCGTGAGTTAACTGGTTTAGGATTAAAAGAAGCAAAAGAAGTTGTTGATAACGCTCCTAAGGTTATCAAAGAAGGTGCTGAAAAAGCTGAAGCAGAAGATATCAAAGCTAAGCTTGAAGCTGAAGGTGCTAAAATTACTCTTAAATAATTTCATATTATTAGAGATTGTAAAGGTCCTCACATCAGAGTGTTCTGATGTGGGGATTTTTTTGCTTTATAGGAAAGTTCGTCCTATAAAGCAAAAAACGCCCCGCAAGGATGCGCACGAATTTGTTTGGAAGATGTACTGCGTACCAAATTCGGCGCGGCAAAGCGTGCAAGCACATTGGGAAAGTGTAATGTCGC